>DATKBU010000202.1:0-4065 GCA_035513815.1 Egibacteraceae bacterium | reverse complement strand
CTCTCCGCGGCGCCCAGCGACGGGGCGGTCTGAAGCAGACCGCGCGCCTCGCCGCCCCGACCGCCGTCGCCGAGACCGAATACAGCGCCAAGCACGACCACTGCGCTAGCAGCGACGCGCGTGGTCCACGTCCAGCGGTTGGTCACGATCGCCCCCCAATTCGATGAAGTCAGTCCTGGCCTCAAAGCCTGCTCATGACCGTCAACGTACACGTGCGTCCGCGCAGGGGATGAAGGTTCCGTCATATCGGGCGGTCGTCCTCGGCCCAAGCAGGCACCCCCAACCCAGCAGGAACATGCATAACACAGTGTGACCTTTCCGTCATGCGGTCGCCTTCTCGGCGGGACTAAGTGCCGTCCGCATCGCGGCCGGGGGTCACCCGCGGGCGATCGCTCCGGTCGGCAGCGCGAAGCTGAACGTGGTGCCCTTGCCGACCTCACTCTCGACCCAGACGCGGCCGCCGTGGGCCTCGACGATCAGCCGGGTGATGTACAGGCCGAGCCCCAGACCGGCGGAGTCGGCCTCCTGGGCGCTGCGCCCGCGCGTGAACCGCTCGAAGACGCGCGGAAGCTCGTCGGGCGGGATGCCCACGCCCTGGTCGGCCACCGAGACGACGACTTCGTTCCCGTGCTGTTCGACGCCGACGACGACCGGCGTGCCGGGAGCCGAGTACTTCAGCGCGTTGGTGACGAAGTTCGTCAGCGCCCGCTCGACCCGCTCCGGGTCGGCCGAAACCGTGCCCGCCCAGGAGTGCGGCCGCGGCCGCACGCGCTCGGCGTCCAGGCGGGCCGCGATCTCCCCGACCCGGCCGAGCAGCTCGACGGGCTGCCGCCGGAGCGTCATCGACCCCGATTCCAGCCGGCTGGACTCCATCAGCTCGTGAATCATCGCGTTCATTCGCCGGGCACTAGCGACTATCGCCAGGGCCCGCTTCGCGTGAGCGCTCCCCGCCTCTCCCTCCCCGGTCAGCATCCGTGCCAGCAGCTGCGCTTCGGCGTCGACGGCCGTGAGCGGCGTCCGCAGGTCGTGGGAGATAAGCGCCAGGTACTCCGCTTTCGTCTGCTCGAGCTCCCGAAGCGCGGTGACGTCGCGGAGGACGGTGATCGCCAGGAGGACATGGCGGTCGCCCCGGATTGCACTGCCGCTGGAGAGCACCCTGAGCCGCGCCCCGTCGGGCCGGACCAGCACCAGCTCCACCTCACTGAACCGCTCGCCGCGCACGGCTCGGGCGATGGGCCGCTCGTCGGGCGGGAGCGGCGTGCCGTCGAGTCGCCGCCAGTCGAGCTCGGCGATGATCCGTGACGCGTCGTCGAGGCGCCGTTCGGCAATGCCATACAGGGCGCGCGCCGCCGGGTTCAGCAGGACCACGCGTCCGGCCTGGTCCACGACGGTAACCGCGTCGTGCAGGCTCTCGAGGAGCGCGCTCAGGTGCGTGACCTCGCCCGCCGCCTCGTCGCGCTGGTCCTCCGCGCGCAGACCGGCGAGCAGCAGCTGCTGGTTGGCATCCCGCAGCTCGTCGCCGGCCGCGCGCTCGCGGGCGAGCATGGCGTCGGTCGTGTCGTCGACGCGGACCAGCAGCCCGTCGGGCCGACCCTCGGCGTCGAACAGGGGTGCGACGCTGTAGGCGCGTGACGGGAACCCGATTTGCGTCGCGATCTGCCGCTGATCGGCGCTCGACGCGTCCCAGGCCGTTCGGAGGACCCGATCGAGCAGCTCGGCGGCGCCGTCGGTCCGGGCGGCCGGCAGCACGTCGACAAAGGGCCGACAGAGCAGCTGCTCGGCGGGCGCTCCGGCCAACTGGCAGAACGCCGGATTCACCCAGCGCAGGACGTGCTCCTCGCCCCGGGTGGCGGCCGCCGCGTGCGGCAAGTGCTCGCCCATCAAACGGCCGAGCGAAGCGAGGTCGATCGCGAGACGCTCGGGCGCGGGCCGTTTGGGATCAGGGCGAGACTTCGCGAACGTCACAACGGGAATTCTATCGGTTGTCTGGCCGCTCGGGCACCTACCCGCCGTCCGTCGGTAGGTCGCCGCGCCGCTGGGCGACGCCGGTGATGATGCCGCGGTACTCCGTCAGCGTCTCGCCGACGCTAAGCCCGCTCGGCGTGACCTCGTACGTCCGCAGCAGCTTGCTGTGCTGGCTACCCCGCATCTTGATCACCGCGAGAACTTTGCGGATCTCGCCGTCCAGCTCGACGTAGCGCTGCAAGATGATATCGTCGGTCAGGAAGGAGATCAGGTCGGGGCTGAACTGCAGGTCAGTGAACGAGACGACGATCTCGACGGTCATGAAGACTGTCACGCCGGCGCCGGTCAGCGCGCCGACCATTCGGTACAGCGACTCGCGGAAGTCCTCCCGGAAGGTGGGCGCCAACGCCAGCTCGAAGCCGGACAGCGAGTCGATCACCAGCCGCTGCGCCTTCCTACGTTTGACCGCGGCCTCGATCTCCAGTAACGCCTCGTCGACCGAGAGGTCCAGGGGCCGCAGGTACAGCACCTCCAGCAGCCCCTGGTCGACCATCGTTTGAAGGTCGGGGCCGAGCGTCTTCGCGCGCGCGACGTACTCTTTGGGGCGCTCCTCGAACACGGCGATGACGCCTGGCTCGCCGCGCTCGAGCCCCTCGGCGATGAACTGCGTCGCCAGCGCACTCTTGCCCGACCCGGCCGGGCCGGCCACCAGCATCGAGTCCCAGGCTGGGATGCCGCCGCCCATCATCTCGTCCAGCTCCGGCACGCCGGTCGAGAGGCGCTTGTCGGGCCGAGGGTTGTCCGTCTCGGCGATGCGCTTGAGGATGCGCGGGTAGACCTGCAGACCGGCGTCGGTGATGCGCAGCGTGTGCAGTCCCGGCAGCGGCGCCTGGCCGCGCATCTTCAGAACCTGCAGCTTGCGGACGCTGGAGTTGCGGTCGAGGCTCTGGTACAGCCACAGGATGCCGTCGGCCACCGTGAGCATGGGATCGTGCCACCGCTCGTTCTCCAGGTACTCGCCGACCAGGAACGTCGTGGCCTGCCAGGTCGTGAGGTGCAGCGCCAGCCGCTGCAGAAATCCCTGGAGCTCCATCCCACCGTCGTCCGCGGCGCGCGCCGCCCGCACGATCGGGCGGAACGAGTCGACCACCACGATGCCCGGGCCGACCGCCTCGACCTCGCGGACGATCACGGCGAGGACCGTGCCCAGGTCATGCTGCAGCACCTCGTCGGTGAGGCTCACGTAGCGGACGCTGGCGTTCACCTTGGCCGGATCGAAGAAGGAGAACTGCTGCTGGTAGCGAAGCATCTTCAGGGGCGGCTCGCCCAACACGGTGAAATGGAGGGCCGGTCGCTCCGGAGTCGCGAGACCGAACATGATCTGTTGAGAAAGGGTGGTCTTGCCCGTGCCGGGCGCGCCGGCGATGAGTGTGAAGGCGTACTCGGGCAAGCCGCCGCCCAGCACCTCGTCAAGCCCCGGCACATTGGTTGGCAGCGTGCGGATCGCTACCTTCCGCGGTTCCTTCTCACGCACGCTGCGCCTCCCGCGTACCGGGACCTGTGCCGCCGATCCGCGCGTCCGGCCAGACGTCACGCACCAGGCGCAGCGTGATCTCGTCGCCGATGAAGGTGGTTATCAGCCACAACAAGCTCGCCAGCACCATCGCCATGCCCTCCCGTGCCCGCGCGGGCTCCAGGCCTTCCACGCCTTCTCGCAATCCTTCGAGGCAGCTCTCGGGCGACGATCCGGGCCGTATCCCTTCGAGGAAAGGGTAGTCCGCGCTGGTCAGGCGGAGCGCGCGCACCAGCAGCGCCTGACAGCCGGCGAACGTGACCAGCCTGGCCAGGCGATGGGTAAGCTTCCGGCAGACCGCCTCGGCCGCGTCCGCCTCGGCCGTCAGGCCCTGACGATCGCCCAGTTCGCCCGCCAGGAGCCAGTGCGCCAACTCCTGATATTGGGGTGACACCGCTCCTCTTCTGGCTAAAACCGAGTTATAGGTGTAACCTGAATGAGATCGGCGCTTCAAGGCGACACGTGCGCCGCTGTGCATATGAGCAACTGGCGGTAGGCCACCTTAGCCTATAGTTGCCATTGGACGC
>DATKBU010000201.1:0-8288 GCA_035513815.1 Egibacteraceae bacterium | reverse complement strand
GTGGGACGGGCTCCTCGCCGTCTCCGGCGAGAGCGGCACCCTTCGCAAGCGCTACCGAGGCACCGTCGCCGACCACCGGCTGCGGGGCAAGACCGGAGCGCTGGACGATGCCCGGGCGCTGGTCGGGACGGTAGCGGGGCCGCAGGGCGAGCGACTCCACTTCGCGATCCTCGCAAGCGAGCTGAGCGAGCCGTCCATCCTCGTGGCGCGCGCACTGCAGGACGTGATCGTCTATGCGCTGGCGGAGCATCTGTATGGGTGCGTCCGGGTTCCGCTACCCCAAGAGACGCCTGCGCCGACTGAACAGGCGCCCCCCGCATTCACCCTTCAGTGCGCGGCGTGAAGATCCACGAGCGAGCTGATCTCCAGGACCAGGCTCGAGGGCGGGCGCGACGCGAAGGTCGTGCTCCTGGCGGCGCCCGGCCCGAGGGAGTACTACGCCCCGCTGGGCCTCAAGCAGCACGAGTCGGCCTGGATGCTGCCCGCGGACAGGACCGCCTAGATCGGAACTCGCAGCCACTACGCTGTCCATCATGAAGCGGATCGCAGTGCTGACCAGCGGCGGGGATGCCCCGGGGATGAACGCGGCCGTGCGCGCCGTGGTGCGGGCCGCCGACGCGTCCGGCGTCGACGTGTGGGGCGTCCGCGACGGCTACGCCGGGATGATCAACGGGGACATCGCTCCGCTGGATGCCCGCGCGGTGTCCGGCATCCTGCATCTGGGCGGGACCATGCTCGGGACCGCCCGCTCGGAGCGATTCAGGACCGAGGAGGGCCGCCGAGAGGCCATCGCCCACCTGGAGCGAGCCGAGATCGAGGGTCTGGTCGTGATCGGCGGGGATGGCTCATTCCGCGGCGGCGAAGCACTCAGCCGCGAGAGCGAGGTGCGGGTCGTCGGGGTGCCCGGGACCATCGACAACGATCTGATCGGCACCGACTTCACGCTCGGCTTCGACACCGCGGTCAACACTGCGCTGGAGTCGATCGACCGGATCCGAGACACCGCGTCGAGCCACGGCCGGCTGTTCTACGTCGAGGTGATGGGCCGCCACAGCGGGTGGCTCGCGCTGTACTCAGGGCTGGCGGGCGGCGCGACAGATGTGCTCGTGCCGGAGCGCCCGACGGATCTGGGGGACCTGCGAAAGCGCATCCGCCAGTCGTTCGACATGGGCAAGCGCTTCTGCCTCATCGTCGTCGCCGAGGGCGACGATGCCGGCGGCGCCTACCAGGTCGCGCAGAAGGTCTCGCAGGGACTCGACGTCGACTACCGGGTGACGACGCTCGGCCACGTCCAGCGAGGCGGGCCCCCGCTCATGCGGGATCGCGTGCTCGGCGCGCTGCTCGGGGATGCGGCGGTCACCGCCCTGCTGGATGGCCAGGACCGCGTGATGGTCGGCCAGCGTCACGGCGAGATCGTGCACACGCCGCTGGAGCGCACCTGGACCGAGCACGACGACAGCCCCGCCGAGCTGCTCAGACTGATGGACCGCCTCGCACGCTGAGGCCTCGCAGCGCGATGGCCGCTGAGCGGCCTGAGCCAGCGCGCGCCGCCGCTCAGCCGCCGAGGGCGTCGAGGCGCTGGGCGAGCTCCTCGGCGCCCAGCGCCCCCGAGATCGTCTCCACCGCGCCGGTCTGGCCGTCGATCAGCACCCACGCGGGCTGGCCGGCGATGCCGAAGCGCTCCCACACCACCAGCTCGGTGTCGGCCACCTGGGGGAAGTGATTCAGGTCGTGGTGGGCGACGAATTCGCGCATCGCGTCCATCTCGCCACGACCGGCGACGCCGATGACGCTGACCTTCCCCTCATACTGCCGCGCAACCTGCGCGACCCCGGGAGCCTCCCGGTTGCAGATGCTTCACCAGGGCGCCCAGAACCACAGGGCGACGTCTTTGCCAGCGAGCTCGGCGCCCTCGACTTGACCGCCGCGCACGTCTGGCAGAGAGAAGTCGAGGCGTCCGCCCTCGCCGTCTGCAGCCGACCCCTCATCTGCCACCGTGCCCGGCGAGCATGCGGCGAGCAGCAGCAGCGCAGCGATCGCGACGCCGCGCCGTGCGCTGTCCAGCCCACCGCTGCTCACGTCGAAGCCGCTTCCTGCGGCGCAGGCGACGCGCCGCGGTCAGACCACGCCCGATCACTCAACCGCCACACTGTAGCCGCAGTGCGGATCCCCATCATCAGCGCCATGCCCGCCCACACCCCGGCCAGACCCCATCCGAACGCCAACGACGCCAGCACCACCGGCGCCATCCCGCCCAGCGCCGCCAAGGCGGTGGACCACAGAAGAAACCGATAGTCCTCTGCGCCCATCAGCACACCGTCGAGAACGAAGGCGATCCCTCCGAGGGGCTGGAGCGCCGCGATCATCCACCACACCCCGCCGACGGTCGCCAGCACCTGGACGTCGGAGGTGAACACGCGCGGGAGCGGCCCCGCCATCGCCAGCACCAGCACCCCGGCCACAGCGCCGCAGCCGGCGCCCCACCGCAGCAGTCGCCACGCCTGAGCGCGAGCCAGCTCGGGTCGCCCTGAGCCGAGCGCCGCCCCGACCATCGCCTGCCCCGCGATGGCGAAGCCGTCCAGCGCCAGCGCAAGCAGCGTCCACACCTCGCGCACGATCTGGTGGGCCGCGACCGTCACGGTTCCCATTCGGGCGGCAGCCGCCGTGGCGACCAGCAGCGCCCCGAGCAGCGATGCCGTCCGGAGGAACAGATCCCGAGACACCCGCGCGATCTCGCGCATGGCGCCGGGATCCATACGTAAGTCCGTCAGCGGCAGGGCTCTCCTGCCGAGCACCAGGAACGCCGCCGCGGCGCCGGTCTGCGCGAGAACCGTGCCCCACGCCGCGCCGGCGATGCCAAGCCCGACGGGATAGATGAGCAGGTAGCTGGCAGCTGCGTTGGCCAGATTGGCCCCGGCAGTGATCCACAGCGGCGTGCGTGTGTCGTGCAGGCCACGGAAGGCGCCATGGCCCACCGCGACGATCATGACCGGGATCGCAGCCAGAGCCCGGACCCTCAGATAGGCGATCGCCAGTGGCGCGACCTCTGGGCCGGCGCCCATGGCGGCGATGATCGGCTCTGCCGCCGCGGCCAGCACGACCGTCACGGCGGCGCCGAGCCCGAGGGCCAGCCACAGCGCCTGCAGCGCATAGCGCCCCGCGTCGTCGGGCCGATCCGCTGCGCGCAGCCATGCGACCTTGGCGGTTGTCCCGTAGGTGAGGAAGTTGAACCCGAAGAAGACGACTCCGAAGACCGCAGCGTCGATGCCGAGCGCCGCCAGCTCGGGCGATCCCAGCCGACCGACCAGCGCGGTGTCGACCAGCGAGAGCAGCGGGTCCGCCGCCAGCGCAGCGGTCGCCGGCAGCGCCAGCGCCAGCGCGCGGCGATCGGTCGGAGACAGCCGCCAGCGCCCCAAAGTCGTTGCCATCGCCGACTAGGGTATGGGTCGTGGCCGACATCCTGATCACATCAGCCGTCAGCATCCCCGAGGACGAGGTGCAGCTGCGCTTCTCTCGCTCCGGAGGACCTGGCGGCCAGCATGTGAACACCAGCTCCACGAAGGTCGAGCTGCGCTTTGACATCGACGCGAGCGCGTCGCTGACCCCCTTCCAGAAGGCGCGCATCCGCCGGATTCTCGGCGCGCGCGTCACCACCGAGGGCGTGCTGGTCCTGCAGTCATCTGAGCACCGCTCGCAGACCAGGAACCGCGAAGCCGTCATCGCGCGGTTCGCTGCGCTCCTCGGCGACGCGCTGCGGCCGCGCAAGCGGCGTACTCCCACGACGCCAACCCGCGCCGCGAAGCGCCGGCGGCTCGAGGACAAGCGCCAGCGCTCGGACACCAAGGCGCTGCGACGGCCCCCCGAGCCGGGCGCCTGAGGCCGCGGGGCAACCGGGCGGGCGCGGCCTCGTCAGCGCCGGCGTCGCACTCGCAGGCTGAGCCAATGGCGCTCCGCGTCATGCCAGGCGTCGAGGGGCTCCACCACCCCGGCGACTGCGTCGAGCAGCGCGTCGAGCTCGGTGCTGGATTCGGCGACCTCGCGAGCCCGCGGCAGCGACTGCACGGCCTCGTCGACGGCTGCCTCGCAGCGCAGCCACGCCCGCTCGACCTCAGGGGCGCGCCATCCGCCCATCTCCTCGCGCACGGCCAGCGCCTCGTCTCGCAGCAGCTGTAGCGCCACAGGAACCGGGGCGGGATCCACCCGGCCGACCGGCAGACATCCCAGCAGCGCGCGACGGGCGCGCTCGATTCGGGCGGCCTGTGCCTGGAACTCCTCCCATGCGGCCGCCAGGTGGGGGGGGATGACCTTCGAGCGCAGCATCGATGAGAGGATAGCCAGGCGGGCTCTGGGCGAGGTCGCGCCGTGGAAGACTTGGCCCATCGCTGGCCAGGAGGGACCGCTGATGGCATCAGCCAAGCTCGACGTCTACGCCGAGGACGTCGTGCTCAAGGACGGTCTGACGGTCCATCTGCGGCCGATCCGGCCCGATGACGCCGAGCGCATGCTGCAGATGTGGAGCCGGCTGTCCCCGGAGAGCATCCGCATGCGGTTCTTCAGCTGGCGCTCGATGAACGCAGCGCAGATCCGCTACTTCACCGAGCTGGACTATGACCGGCGCTTCGCGCTGGTGGCGGAGATCGCCGGGCGCATCGTTGGGGTCAGCCGCTTCGACCGTCTGCCCGAAGACCCCTCGACCGCCGAGTTCGCAGTGCTCGTCGAGGACGCCCAGCAGGGGCGCGGCATCGGCACCGCCCTGCTGCGCGCGCTGATCCCTCCGGCCGAGGACCTGGGCGTGACGTCGTTCGTCGGCGACATCCTTCGCGAGAACGCGACGATGCTGCGCGTGGTCCGCGACGCCGGCCTGGAGCCGGCATTCGCCGAGGACGGCACCGTCGTGCAGGCGCGGTTCCGCCCGATCGAGAGCGAGCAGTTCCTGGCGACTGGCGATGAGCAGGATCGTCAGGCGGCCGTGGCGGCGCTGCGGTCGGTGTTCTCGCCGGAGTCAATCGCCGTGGTCGGCGCCAGTCGGGACGCGAACACGATCGGCGGCCTGGTATTCGCCAACGTCCTGCGAGGCGGGTTCAACGGCCCCGTCTATCCGGTGAACCGCACCGCGCCGCACGTCCAGTCGGTGCCGGCCTACGCCACCGTGTCGGACTGCCCGACCGTCCCCGAGATGGTGCTGGTCTGCGTGCCGGCGCCGCACGTCACCGACGTGGTTCGCGAGGCGGCGCGCCTGGGCACAAAGGCCGCCGTCATCATCTCGGCCGGCTTCAACGAGGCCGGACCCGAGGGCGAGCAGCGCGAGCGCGAGCTGATGGAGGTCGTGCGCTCGCACGGCATCCGGGTCGTAGGCCCTAACTGCATGGGCGTGCTCAACGCCAGCGCGGACGTGCGGATGAACGCCACGTTCTCTCAGATCTTCCCGGACCCGGGGCGGGTCGCGTTCTCCAGCCAGTCCGGAGCGCTGGGTCTTGCGGTCCTTGCGGCGGCGCGGCGGCTCGGCCTTGGGATCTCGTCATTCGCCAGCGTCGGCAACAAGGCCGACATCTCAGGCAACGACCTGCTGCAGTACTGGGAGGCGGACACCGACACTGACGTGATCCTCCTGTATCTGGAATCCTTCGGGAACCCGCGCAAGTTCGGGCGCCTCGCACGCCGGATCGGGCGGAGCAAGCCGATCGCGGCGGTGAAGTCGGGCCGTACCGCAGCCGGGGAGCGCGCGGCGTCGAGCCACACCGGAGCGCTGGCCGCCGGCGACGTGGCGGTGGAGGCGCTGTTCCGTCAGGCGGGCGTCATCCGCACCGACACGCTCGAAGAGCTGTTCAGCGTGGCCACCGTGCTGAGCAACCAGCCGCTGCCGGCAGGCAGCCGCGTCGCGATCCTGACCAACGGCGGCGGCCCCGGCATCCTGGCGGCGGATGCCTGCGAGTCCCACGGGCTGGCGGTGCCGGAGCTGGCGGCGTCCACGACCGCCAAGCTCGCTGAGTTCCTCCCCGCCGAGGCCGGCATCCGCAACCCCGTGGATATGATCGCCTCAGCGACAGCCGCCAGCTACGGGCGCGCAATGCGGATCCTGGCTGACGACCCCGCGGTGGACAGCCTGCTGGTCATCTTCATCCCTCCAGTGGTGACCAGAGCCGAGGATGTCGCCGACGAGATGGCGCGAGCGCAGCGCGAGATCGGCGAGACGACTCCGATTCTGACCGTGTTCATGTCCGAGACGGGCATCCCGGATCAGCTCGCGGAAGCGAAGATCCCATCCTTCCGGTTCCCGGAGCGCGCCGCGCAGGCCCTTGGGCATGTGGCGCGCTACGCGCGCTGGCGCTCGGCGCCGCTTGGGTCAGTGGTCGAGATCTCCGACGCTGACGTGGGGGAGGCGCGGGCGGTGGCGGCTGAGGCGCTGCCCGAGGGCGCCCAGGAGGCCTGGCTCGACGCGCAGCAGACCGAGCGCCTGCTCCGAGCGTTCGGCATCGTCACCGCCGCTTCGCGGATCGTCGACTCGCCGGAGGGGGCCGCGAGCGCGCAGACACAGATCGGCACGCCCGTGGCGGTGAAGGCGGCCGCGCCGGTGCACAAGACGGAGCTCGGCGGGATCCGGCTGGGACTGACCACGCCTGATGAGGCGGCCGAGGCCGTGCGCGACATTGATGCAGCGCTGCGCGACGCCGGACGCGACGACGTCGCAGACGCAGGCTTCTTAGTCCAGGAGATGGTCGGCGACGGCGTGGAGATGGCGCTCGGCGTCAGTCACGATCGCACGTTCGGGCCGATCCTCATGGTCGGCCTGGGCGGCACGCTGGTCGAGCTGCTGCGCGACGTGTCCGTGCGCATCCATCCGCTGACGGATGCCGACGTCGAGGAGATGCTTTCCAGCCTGCGCGGCTTCCCGCTGCTCACCGGCTACCGCGGCGCGGACCCCGTCGACATCGACGCTCTCAAGCAGCTGCTGTTCCGCCTGTCCGCGCTGGTTGAGGAGGTTCCCGAGATCGACGAGCTGGACCTGAACCCGGTGTTCATCCGCGCTCGCGGCGCCGCCGCCGTCGACGCGCGCGTCAAGCTCGCCCGCCACGCCCGCCGTCCGCGCCGCTGAGCGCTGAGCTGGGCGGCGCGGCTCAGGCGAACGACGTCTTCGGCTCGTCGAAACGGAACCGGAGCGCGGCGAGCGCGGCGAACAGCCCGGCGAATCCGAGAAGGGCCATCACGGGCGCGAGCGCCTCGACGATCCCGCCGCCGTCGAGGATGACGGCGCGAAAGCCGCGCATAGCCCAGTAAGTCGGCGTGGCCGGGGCGACCGACTGCGCCCACGCCGGAAGCGCGCTCAGCGGGACAAGCGCGCCGCCGAGGCAGGCCAGCGCGGTCGCGCCCACGTTCGCCAGGGCGTTGAGCTGCTGCGCGGTGCGCGCGTACGCGGCCAGCAGCACGCCCAGTGACACCACCATCGCACCCAGCGCCACCGCGAGGAGCGCGAGCGCGCTCGCCGCACCGGCGATCCTCAAACCGTACAGCGCGACGCCGCCGCCGAACAGCACCGCCAGCTGGGCGAGAACCACCGCGAAGGACGGCGCGATCTTGCCCACCATGATCGCCGCCGGTCCGGCCGGGCTCGCGCGCAGGCGATCCCACGTTCCCCAGCCGTGCTCCTCGAAGATGCGAAAGCCTACGACAGCGACCATGAAGAGCGTGAACATCACGGTCATGCCCGGAACCGCCTGCTCGGCGCCGCCCGCGTCCGCATAGCCCGCGCTGACCAGCGAAAGCTGCAGAACCGGCTGCAGGAACGCCATCAGCACCAGCGGCATGGCCACGGTCACGGCGAGGGGCGCCAGGTCGCGGCGGGCGAGCAGCAGGTTGTGGCGCACCAGCGCCATCATCGACTCACGCGACAGCATCGGCGAACTCCTCGCGCTCTGCGGCCGCGCTCTGCCGACCCGTCAGCGCCAGATAGGCGGATTCGAGGTCGGGCCTGGAGATCTCCAGCGACCGCAGGCGCGCACGGTGCTCGCCCAGCGCGGCCAGCAGCTCTACGGCCATGCGCGCCGGATCGGGCGACGGGATCCGGATGGTCGAGCCGGCGGGATCCGGCGCCTCGACGCGGGCATCGACGGCGAGGCCGACGGGCAGCTGAGGCGCTGGCCCGTCGAAGGTCAGCACCAGCGCGGTCTCGCCATAGCGGGCCACGAGCTCGCCGCGCGGCCCCCGGGCGGCCAGGCGCCCCCGCTCGATGACGGCGATGCTCGCATCGAGCACCTCGAGCTCGTGCAGGTAGTGCGTCGTGTAGACGACGG
>DATKBU010000200.1:0-9317 GCA_035513815.1 Egibacteraceae bacterium | reverse complement strand
CCGAGCTCGGCGCGGCTCTGGTCGCCGTCACGGTGCTGTTCCTTTGGCCCGTGGAACGCCTGACGAGCGGCTGGCTGGCCGCTCGGCGAGTGGATGAGCGCATCTTTCATTTCGTGGCTCGCGACATCGCCGTGATCGCCGAGGCTCAGCAGGCGATCGAGCGCCGCGGCGCCTCCAGCGGCTCACTCGAGCTGCGTCCGTTCAATCACGTCACTGGCGCGACGCTGGCGGTGCCGTGCACGCAGCAGCAGGCCAAGGCCATCTTCGCCGACCTTCACCGGATCAGCGGTCTGGACTTCCTGACCGACGAGTCGTCGGTGGGAAGCGACAATTGACCTGCCAGCCCGGCCAGTCGCCGGGACCTTAAGATCGGCGGCCGGGGGTGTAGCCCAACCGGCAGAGGCAGACGGCTTAAAACCGTTCCAGTGCGGGTTCGAATCCCGCCGCCCCCACCGTCGCAGATCCGGCCTGTCTACAGCTCGGCGAGAAGGCCGCGGACGCGACGGGAGATCTCATCGCGGATTTCGCGCACGTCCTCCAGCGGCCGGCCGGCAGGGTCGTCGAGCTCCCAGTCGAGATAGCGCCGGCCCGGCACCACGGGGCAGGAGTCGCCGCAGCCCATTGTGACGACGACGTCCGCCGCCTCCAGCGTCTCGGCGGTCCACAGCTGCGGAGCGTTGTCGGCGATGTCGATCCCGACCTCGCGCATCGCCTCGACCGCGACCGGGTTGATCTGCTCCGCGGGCGCGGAGCCGCCGGAGCGCACGTTCACCTTGTGACCGGCGAGGTGGCGCAGCCAGCCCGCGGCCATCTGAGACCGCCCCGCGTTGTGCACGCAGACAAACAGCACCGTCGGCGCGTCAGACACGTCAATCCTCCCGTTCATCACGCATAGCGCAGATCCTCGGCGTCGTGCTCGCCGACCGCCGACTCGCAGGTCGGACAGTACCAGCGCGCCTCGATCGGCGTGCCGCACGCGCCGTGTCGGGCCGCCTCGACGTCCTCCGCGTGGGCCGCGCCCCAGTCCGAAAGCAGGCGCAGCGCCCCGGCCAGCTCGCGACCTGCCGCCGTCAGCTCATAGGCGTACCGCGGCGGATGGTCCTGGTACGGGCGGGCGAGCACGAGCCCTTCGGCGGTGAGGTGCTTGAGACGCTGCGACAGGACACTCGTCGCGATGCCGGGAAGGGACTCCTGCAGCTCGTTGAACCGCCGAGGCCCGTCGAGCAGCGCCTGCACGGCCAGCAGCGTCCAGCGGTCACCGACGCGGGCGAGCGCTGCCTCCAAAGGCGTGTGATCGTGTGTGTCGGCCATCGCGACAACCGTAGCGGCTCCTCGCAGCGACTGGCCTGACGAATCCGGCGGCACATCGCCGCATCCGTCGAAGATCCGCCGGCGGCCGACGATCCGTCGACGATTTGGGCGGTTAACCGCCGCGATCGTCGAAGAATCGTACGGCGACCACGATGAGCGCTGCGGGCAGCGCGCGCGGATGCTAGCTTGCCTTTCACCAGTGACTTGCTGATAGCAAGTGGAAAGGGAGCGTCGGATGAGCGCCATCGCAGATCTTGAGCAGTCCGCCCGCACTGCCGTCGAGCGCATGGGCGACGCCGTCGTGGGCATCGGCGCCCGAGGGCCCGCTGGGTCGGGCATCGTGATCGGACCCGAGCAGGTTCTCACCAACGCGCACAACCTCCGCGCCGAGCGCATCAGGGTGAGCTTCCCCGGCGGGCGGACCGAAGAGGGCGAGGTGGCGGGGGTGGACCTCGACGGAGACCTGGGGGTCATCACCGTGCCGACGGGGCAGGCGGCAGGACCCGAGTGGGCGGCAGACGGCGCCATCGCGATCGGAAAGCCGGTCTTCGCGCTCGCCAACCCTGGCGGGCGCGGGCTGCGGATCACGTTCGGCCTGGTGTCCGCGACAGGCCGCAGCTTTAGAGGCCCGCTCGGGCGGCGCATCGCCGGAAGCTTCGAGCACACGGCCCCGCTCGCGCGAGGATCCTCGGGAGGGCCGGTCGTCGACGCCGACGGCCGGCTTGTCGGGCTGAGCACGCATCGCCTCGCCGATGGCTTCTATCTGGCGGTGCCGGCTGACGCAGCGCTGCGTCAGCGCGTCGAGGCGCTCAGCCGCGGCGAGTCGCCCTCGCGCCCGCGCCTGGGCATCGGGCTGGCGCCGTCCGGTGTGGCGCCCAGACTGCGCAGGGCCGTCGGCCTGCCTGAGCGCGACGGGGTGCTCGTGCGCCTGGTCGAGGAGGACTCGCCGGCCGAGCGCGCCGGGCTGCGGTCGGGCGACCTCATCGTCGAGGCGGACGGTCGCGAGATCACCGGCGTGGATGCGCTGTACGAGGCGCTCGACGCCGCGGCTGCCGACGGCTCGCTGCGCCTCGCCGTCCTGCGGGGGGTCGAGGAGCTCACCGTCGTCGCGTCGCTCGGCGGCGAGCCGGCGGCGCAGCCGTGACCGCCGCCGCGGTGGGCCAGCAGGCACAGGCCGAGGCCATGGACGCGTACTCCCAGGCAGTCGTGGCCGTCGCGGACCGGCTGCTGCCATCAGTGGCCAGCGTCCGCGTGATGACCCCGGTCCCCGGCGGTCGACGCCAGGCAGGCTCGGGGTCTGCGGTCGCGGTGACTGCCGACGGCTACCTGCTCACGTCAGCTCACGTCGTCGAGCCCTGGACCGGCGGCGTCGCCGTGCTCGCCGACGGTCGCGAGATCGACTTCGACGTCGTCGGAGCCGACCGGCTGTCTGACCTGGCCGTGATCCGCACGCGCGGCGGCGATCTGCATCCGGCGACCCTCGGCGACGCCGACCAGCTGCGCGTCGGTCAGCTGGTGGTCGCCGTCGGCAACCCGCTGGGGTTCGCCGGCTCGGTCAGCGCCGGCGTCGTCAGCGCGCTGGGACGCTCGCTGGCCACCCGCTCGGGCACCGCGAACCGGCTGGTCGAGAACGTCATCCAGACCGACGCCGCGCTGCATCCCGGCAACTCCGGCGGAGCGCTGGCGACAAGCGCCGGCGAGGTGATCGGCATCAACACCGCCGTGGTGGGCCCGTGGATCGGTCAGGGCCTCGGCCTGGCGGTGCCGATCAACTCGAACACGCGCGGCATCGTGGGCGCGCTGATGCGCGACGGCCGAGTCCGGCGAGCGTATCTCGGCGTCGCCGGCGGCTCGCGGCCGCTGCCGCCCAAGGCGGCGCGCACGACCGGTGTCGACCGGGGCATCGAGGTTCTGTCCGTCGTCACGGGAAGCCCGGCGGATCTGGCCGGCATCCGCCCTGAGGACCTGGTCCTTGAGGTCGACGGTATCGCCGTGGCCGACGTCGGGGATCTCCAGCGGCTGATGACCCACGAGCGGATCGACCAGCCGGTCACCATCCGACTGTTCCGCGGCGGACAGGCGATGGATGTGGTGACGCGACCAGAGGAGCTGCGCGACTGACCGCCCAGGCGGGCTAGGTGCCTGGGGACGCCACCACGACGACACGGGTGCCGTCGGGGTCACCCAACTGCGCACCCTCCGGGCCGCGGACGCGGATGACCACCTCCGCCTGTCCTTTGTCGACCGAGGCGGGCACGCCCAGGTCCGTGAGGAAGCTCTCGAGCGCCGCGGGATCCTCGCTGCAGTAGTCGAAGCCGACCAGACCGCTGGCCCCATCGCTCTCGCGCGCCGCGAGCACGACCCGCAGGCCGTCAGGCGCAATCACAACGAGCCAGTCAGGCAGGCGGCGCGCCACCGTCAGCCCGGCCGCTGCCTCGCCGGGGTCCTCCACCGCGTAGCCCGGCAGCACAGCGGGGCCGGGATCCGCGCCGTAGCTCGGGAACGTGCTCCCGGGCCGGCGGCGATCCCCTTCGAACAGCTCGATGATGCTGCCGTCAGCGAACGCCAGCGACGTCCAGCGCGCGCCTTCGTCCGACAGACGGCACCCGAGCGTCTCGCTGTACCAGGCGGCCGAGGCGTCCAGATCACTGACCACGATGCCGGCGTAGGCGGGAATTGGCGTCATCGCAGCGGGCCCGACTCGCCGACCGCGGACGTGGAGAACACGATCGCCGGCGGCTGCGCTGGGTCGGGCAGCAGCTCCGGCGACGCGCCTGCGTCCCACTCGGGCGCAAGGCGATCGAGCAGCGCGGCGGTGACGATGGCGGTGGCGCCCCACAGCAGATGGCGATCGTCGAGCTGCCACGCGAACGTGCGCCCGACCGGCAGGCTCACGCCGCGCCACGTCTCGCGCGCCAGGAGCGTCGACAGCCGGACGAGGAGGATCTCGCTGACCTCGCCCGGATCAGGCGACAGCGGGTGGGGCGCCTCCCAGCGGGCGACGACACCGTGCAGCCAGAACCCTGACGGCGGGATGTAGAAGGCAGGGAGGTGGCCCAGCACCCGCGCGCTGGAGACGCGCAGCGCGACTTCCTCGGTCGCTTCGCGCAGCGCTGCCTGCTCGATCGTCTCGCCAGCCTCGACGCGACCTCCGGGGAACGAAATCTGCCCGGGATGGTGCGTCAGGTGCGATGGCCGTCGGGTGTACACCAGCTCCAGGTCGCGGGACTGCGGATCGTCCGCGCGCTCCGCGATCGGGCGCCGCAAAATCAGCGCGGCGCCTACCCGCGCACCTGGGGGGTGATCGGGCCTTGCGGACGGCCGCGGGTCCAGCTGACGACGCAGCGTCGCCCAGCCGCCCTGTGGGAGTTGCATCAGGCGACGATACCGGGGACGGCAACCCCGCGCGGCCGGCCGAGCGCCGGCACGGTCCTGGCGGCAGCGCGATGCGACGAGTCTGCGCTGCGGTCCAGGGCCATCAGCGGCGGCGGTCCGCGACGAGGGCGCCCGAGGCCTCGAGGGACCTCGAACAGTGTTTTCCTTGTTTTCCCTGCCAGTTTTCATGGTTGTCACTGCCAGGGTGATTGCATGCGCTTGGGACCCTTCCCTACCCTGCCGAGTAACAAGGCGACTTGGCGTCTGGCGTCCAGAGGGCTTATCTATGCTGCAGATCGCGGATTTCGCAGAGATCGACGAGTTCGAGCAGGTCATCGCGCGATGGCGCTCGGGCGAGATCGACGAGGAGGAGTTCCGGACCCGCCGGCTGCACATGGGCTGCTACGGGATCCGCCAGTCCGACACGCACATGATCCGCATCAAGGTGCCGGGCGGCCTGCTGCGCCCTGAGCACCTCGACGCCCTGGCGGACGTGTCCGAGCGCTACAGCCGCGGTTTCGCCCACATCACCACACGCCAGAACTTCCAGCTCCACTTCGTCAACCTCGACGATGTGCCGGCCCTCATGCGCCATGTCGCCGAGGCCGACATGACCACGCGCGAGGCGTGCGGCAACTCAATCCGCAACGTCACCCAGAGCCACCTGGCTGGCATCGATCCCACCGAGGTCGTCGACACCCGCCCGGCGGTGGAGACGTTCGTCCGCTACTTCCTGCGCCACCCGGCGTTCCAGAGTTTGCCGCGCAAGTTCAAGATCGCCTTCGACGGCTCGCCGCGCGACGTCGCGCAGCTGGGGATCCACGACATCGGCCTGCTCGGGATGGTCGGCGACGACGGCGCCACGGGGTTCCGCCTGTTCGTCGGCGGCGGCCTCGGCTCGGCGCCGCGGGAGGCCGACGTCCTCGAGCCGTTCACTCCGGCCAGCCGGCTGCTGCCGACCGCCGAGGCGATCCTGACGATCTTCAATGAGCACGGCGAGCGCCGCAATCGCGTGCGCGCGCGTATGAAGTTCCTGCTCAACAAGTGGGGAATCGACAAGTTCCGCGAGGAGGTCTTCGCCCTGCGCGAGGAGCTCGAGGCCGAGCGCGCCTACCCGGACATCGAGCTGCCGGTGCGCATTCACGCCGCGCCGGACGCCCCGCTGCCGCCGCCCAGCGACGAGCTCGCTCCCGACGCGGCCGAGTCGTTCCTGCGCTGGCGCGACGTGAACGTCTTCCCCCATCCGATCGACAGCGGCGTTCGCTACGCCGCCGCGGTCACCTTCCACCTCGGCGACGTGACCGTCGAGCAGTTCCGCGCCCTGGCCAAGACCTGGCGCGAGCTCGGCGACCACGTCGAGGTCCGCACCACCATCCGCCAGAACCTGCTGTTCACCCACCTGACCGCCGAGCAGCTATCGCATCTGTACACGACATTGCGCGACGGCGGCATGGATCTAGCCCGCGCCGAGAAATCCGGCGACGTCGTCAGCTGCCCGGGCGCCGAGACCTGCAACCTGGCGATCACCGCGTCGCGCGGGCTGGCCGACGCGGTGACCGACGCGCTGGTGGCGGCGGGGCTGCACGAGGTCGAGGATCTGCGCATCAACATCTCGGGCTGCCCGAACGCCTGCGGGCAGCACACCAGCGCCGACATCGGCTTCTCGGGAATGGCGCGGCGCGATCCGAAAGGCAACGAGGCGCCGGGCTACCGCATCTACGTCGGCGCCCGAATCGACTCCGGCGGCGCCAAGTTCGGCCACTATGTCGCCAAGGTCCCTGCCAAGACGGCGCCGCAGGCCACCGTGGAGATCGTCGGGCGCTACGCCTCGGAGCGTGCGCAGGGCGAGGCCTTCGCCGACTGGGTGGCGCGGGTCACCCCGGACGAGCTCAAGGCGTCGCTGAAAGTCCACGACACGATGCCCGCAATGGACGAGGACCCGGCGTTCTATCTCGACTGGGGCAACAGCCGGCAGTTCGAGGTCATCCTCGGCCGCGGGGAATGCGCCTGACCTGATCCTGCGGGCAGGGCGCTACGATCCCGCCTATGCCCAGAGCGGAGCCCGTCACCGAAGTGATGACCTCACCCGTCATCACCGTCTCGCCGACGACGACGCTGGAGGAGGCGGTCGGCCTGCTGGCGCGCAACAGCATCAGCGGGGCCCCGGTCGTGGATGGCGAAGGCAGGCTCGTCGGCCTGCTTGACGATGATGACCTGCTGGTGGCCGAGGCCCGGCTCCACGGGCCCACCATGCTGGAGCTGTTCGGCGCTTACATCCCGCTGCCCGGCGAGCGGCGGCGCTTCGAAGAGGATGTGCGCCACGCGCTGGCGCGGACCGTCGCCGAGGTCATGGACGACGACCCGCCGCGCGTCGGCCTGGACGCGATCGTCGAGGACGTCGCCACGCTGATGGTGGACCGCGACGTCTCTCGCGTCCCGGTCGTGGACATCAACGGGGAGGTCGTGGGGATCGTCACGCGCGGCGATCTGGTCCAGGCGATGTACCGCCCGGAGGACTGAGACCGCAACCCGTCAGAAGTTGAACATCTGGCGACACATATGTCGCCAGATGTTCAAGATCGCAGCTGCCGGGCGTCGCGGGGCGCGCCGGAGCGCGGGCGGGGCAGGCGCGAGAGCTCACCGGTCGCGGGGCCGGAGCGCGGGCGCAGCAGGCGCGGGGGCTCACCAGCGGCGATGCGTTCCGCGCGCTGCTCGACCGCGCCGGCCCACCCGCCCTCGGGCAGGACCCAGAAGCGACCGTCGCGCACCGCGGCCACGGCCTGCTCAGCGACCTCAGCGGGATCAAGTCCCTCGGCGGCCATCGCGGCTGCCAGCGCAGCCGGCGGTTCGGCGGCTTGGCCGGCGCGAAACCTGGCGGGGCGGTGGCGCTCACTGCGAAGGATGTCGGTCCGCACCCATGCCGGGCAGAGCACTGACACGCCGATCGGGGCGCGCTTGAGCATCAGCTCCAGCGCGAGCTGCTCGCCCAGCGACACCGTGGCGTGCTTGGACACGCCGTACGGACCGGCGTGAGGAAACGACACCAGACCGGACAGCGACGCGGTGATGACGATATGGCCCTCCTGACCGCCGTCGAGCATGCGCGGCAGAAACGCGCGGACGACGTTTGCCACACCCATCAGGTTCACGCCCAGCACCCATCCCCAGTCCCCTGCGGTGGTCTCCCACAGCGGCGCGCCGCCGGCCGCGCTGACGCCGGCGTTGGCGCACAGCAGGTGCACCGCGCCGAAACGGGCGTGGGCCGCATCGGCCAGCCGGACGACATCGTCCTCGCTGGCCACGTCGGCCACGACCGGCGCCGCCGCGTCGCCCAGCGCGGCAACCGCGGACCCGAGGCCGTCGGCGTCCACGTCGGAGACGACGACCTGCATCCCCTCGGCGAGGAGGCGCTCGGCCATGGCGCGGCCGATGCCGCTGGCCGCCCCGGTGATCACCGCCGTCCGGCCGGTCAAGCCGCGCACCGCGCCTCCTCGGATGGATACATGGGATGCGGACTCTAACGGCGCGGCCTGACTGTGCTCGCCGTCCAGGCGGAACCGCGTGACGGCTAAGGGCGGCTGCCGTCGAGCAGGCTGATGGCCAGGCCGTCGAGGATGTCGGTCTCGCTCACCAAGACGTCGCCGAATCCGAACCTCTCCATGACTCGGCGCAGGATCAGCGCGCCGCCGACGATGACGTCCTCGCGCCCGGGCGCCATGGGCCCCAGGTCGGCGCGGCGTGCGGACGGCAGCGCTGCGAGGCGCTCGGTGAGCTCGTGCACCGCGGCGATCGGCACTCGCGCGCCGTGGATGCGCTCGGGCTCGTAGCGATCCAGGCCCAGATGCAGCGCCCCGAGCGTGGTGACGGTGCCGGCGACGCCGATCAGCGTGCGCGCCCGGCCAGGGTCGAACAGGCGGGCGACCGCGTCCAGCTCGGCATCGATGATGTCCGCTGCGCGATCGATCTCACCCGATGTCGGCGGGTCGCTGAGCAGCGCGCGCTCGGTGAGGCGAACACAGCCTAGCTGGCGGCTGGTCATCGCCTCTGGCTCGTCGACGCCGAGAATGAACTCAGTCGACCCGCCGCCGATGTCCAGCACCAGGTACGGCGGCTCGCCCGACACCGCGCCTGTCGCGCCCCGAAACGCGGTGCGCGCCTCCTCCTCGCCGGTCAGCACCTCCGCGACCACGCCGGTGCGCTCCCGCACGCCGTCGAAGAAGCGGTCGCGGTCGGCCGCGTCCCGGATGGCGCTGGTCGCGGTGATCCGCGCGCGAACGGCGCCCAGCGCCTGCCAGCGGGCCGCGTAGTCCGCGATGCAGTCCAGCGTGCGCGCCAGCGCGGCGTCGTCGAGGCGGCCGGTCGAGTCCACCCCCGCGCCCAGCCGCGTCACCTTCATCAGCCGCTCAACGCTGTTCAAGGGCTCGCCGGGCTCGGCGACCAGCAGGCGCACCGAGTTGGTCCCGACGTCGATGGCCGCGACACGGTTCACTGCTGCATCAGAATGCATGCATGCAGGATGACATGAGTGCGCGCGCCGTAGGAGCAGCCCGCTCACGCCATGACCGGCGTCAGCTCGATGACGTCGACCGACGGGAGCAGGGGCAGGATTCGAGCCAGCCGATCAGCGCGTC
>DATKBU010000199.1:0-3638 GCA_035513815.1 Egibacteraceae bacterium | reverse complement strand
CTACGAGCTGCTGGCGGGGCGACCGCCGTTCGAAGGAGACAATCCCCTGTCGGTCGCTCTGGCCCATCAGCGCCAGAGCCCGGCGCCGCTGTCCGCGCTCAAGCCCGGCCTCGACGAGCGGCTGGTCGCCGCGGTCGACCGGGCGATGAGCAAGGACGCCGGGG
This sequence comes from Egibacteraceae bacterium, assembly GCA_035513815.1. Taxonomy (GTDB): domain Bacteria; phylum Actinomycetota; class Nitriliruptoria; order Euzebyales; family Egibacteraceae; genus DATKBU01. The sequence goes on along the minus strand of DATKBU010000199.1, from coordinate 3,474 downwards.
ATCGCTTCCCAGACGCAGCGTCCTTCCGCGCCGCGCTGGGCGAGGCCCAATCGGCGTTCGCGGTTGCCGAAGCGGCGGCGCCGACCCTGGCTCTGGGCGCGCAGACGATGAGACTGCCGGCCGGCGGGGCGCCGATTGACGCAGACAGTCCGGGGAGTCGATCTGGCTGGCTTGCGGCGGTCGGAGTCGCCGCGCTGTTGGGATTCGCGGCGTTCGCCGTCAGCGATATCAGGGCTGGCGAGGAGCCAGGAGCCCGCGCGGCGCCCACCGCCGAGGAGCGCTCCTCTCCTCCGGCGACGCCGACCGCGGCCGAGCCGGCGCCCGCGGAGACGGCGCCCGACGCGGCCCCGACCGCGCCAGTAGAGAGTGAGCCTGCGCCCACAGACATCGAGGGCCTGATCGCCCAGCTTCGCGATGACCCGCAGGCCGCCGGCGAGAAAGGCGAGGACCTGCGAGAACTGCTGGAGAAGGTCGTCGGCGAACGGGGGCGCAACCAGCGCGAAGAGGCGGACAAAGCTATCGAAGAGATCGTCGAATGGACAGAGAAGGGAGAGCTCGACTCGGCCACCGGTGAACTCGCCGTGGAGCTGCTGCACCCGCTCGCCGCCTCCCCGGGCCGCGGCGACGATGACAATGACGACGACGACGACGATGACTGAGCCGCGCCCCTCTGACTCACCCGCCGGCGCGTGGTTCGCCGCCCTTGATTCGGTATTGGGCCCCTTGTCTGCCGCGGCGACCGGTGCCGGAGTCATCGCGCTGAAGCGTCAAGGGGAGTCTTCTCTCGACGAGTTCGCCTGGCACCTGGAGGCCGCGCTGGGCGAGCGGGTCGAGCACCGCCCTGACCGCTTCGCCGTCTTGCAGGTTGAGCTCGACGAGTACTTCGCCGGCGCGCGCACCCGATTCGACGCTTCGGTTGACCTTCGGCTGGTCCGCGGATTCGCACGGCTCGTGCTCGAGGCCACCCTCGCGATCCCCTACGGCAGCCGGGCGACCTATGGCGAGCTCGCAGCCGAGGCCGGTAGCCCCGGCGCTGCGCGGGCCGCGGGCACCGCGCAGGCGCGCAGCCCGATGATCATCCTTGTGCCGTGCCACCGCGTCGTGCCCGCCGGCGGCGGGATCGGCGGCTATGGCGGAGGCGAGGACGTCAAAGCGTTCCTGCTCGAGCTAGAGCGCACGACGCTGGGGTCGCGCGCGAGAACCGTGGGATTGACGCGAGGGTCGCGCTACAGAACCGGGGGCTCCCGGTAGGTCCCGAAGACCTCCTTCAGCGTCCCGCAGATCTCGCCCAGCGTCGCATCGGCTCGGACCGCGTCCATGATGAGGGGGATCAGATTCTCGTCAGTGGCCGACGCCGCCTTCATCTGCGCGAGCGCTTCATCGACTCGCTCTGCAGAGCGCTCTTCGCGGAATTCAGCCACGCGCTGGCGCTGGCGCTGCTCGATCTCAGCGGAGATCCGCAGGATCTCCAGATCAGGCTCGTCGTCGGAGACGTTGACGTTCACCCCGACGATCCGCTTGTCGCCCTTCTCCAGCTGACGCTGGTAGCGGAAGGCGGCGTCAGCGATCTCGGACATGAACCAGCCTGACTCGATGCCGGCCAGGAGCCCGCTGGTCACCGTGCCGTTGTCGGATCGCTGCAGGATCCGCTCGAGATAGCCCTCAGCGTCCGCCTCGACGCGATCCGTCATCCACTCGACGAACCACGATCCGCCCAGCGGGTCGATCGTGGCGGCCACCCCGGTCTCCTCGGCGATCACCTGCTGGGTCCGCAGCGCCACCCGGGCTGCGTGATCCGACGGCAGCGCGAGGACCTCGTCCAGCGCGTTGGTGTGCAGCGATTGCGTACCCCCCAGAACCGCGGCCAGCGCCTCGATCGCCGTTCGCACGACGTTGTTGTCGGGCTGCTGGGCGGTCAGCGACACGCCGGCTGTCTGGGTGTGGAAGCGCAGCAGCATGGCGCGGTCGGTCTGAGCGCCGTACCGCTGTTTCATCCAGCGCGCCCACAGCCGGCGGGCGGCGCGGAACTTGCCGATCTCCTCGAAGAAGTCGATGTGTGCGTCGAAGAAGAAGGACAGCCGGGGGGCGAAGCGATCCACGTCCAGTCCTCGCGACATGCCCAGTTCGACATAGCTGAAGCCCGCCGCGAGGGTGAAGGCCAGCTCCTGGGCCGCGGTCGAACCTGCCTCGCGGATGTGATAGCCGCTGACCGACAGCGGGTGGTAGCGCGGCGTGAACTCGGTGGTGAACTCCATGAGGTCGCCGATAAGCCGCAGATGCGGCTGCGGCGGGAACAGCCACTCCTTCTGAGCGATGTACTCCTTGTAGATATCGGTCTGCAGCGTGCCGGCCAGAGACTCCAGCGCAAAGCCCTGGCGCTCGGCCGCGACGCAGTACATCGCGAACAGCACGACGGCGGGCCCATTGATGGTCATCGAGGTCGTGATCTCGCCGAGGGGGATCCCCTCGAACAGGCGCTCGACGTCAGCGACCGTGTCCACCGCGACGCCGCAATGGCCCACCTCGCCGAGGCTGGCCGGCTCGTCGGAGTCCCGGCCCATCAGCGTCGGCATGTCGAACGCGACGCTCAGACCGTGCTGCCCCGCTTCCAGGAGGTCGTGGTAGCGCCGGTTGGTGTCCTCGACGCTGCCGAACCCCGCAAACTGGCGGATGGTCCAAGGCCGCCCGCGGTACATCGACGGGTACACGCCGCGCGTGAACGGGTACATGCCGGGAAACCCGATGCGGTCGAAATCCGGCGAGTAGCTGTGCGGCCCCACCAGCGCAGGGACGTCCACATCGGAGATGGTCGTGAAGTCTCCGTCGCGCTCAGGCGAAACCGCGTACCGCCGCTCCCACTCGTCGGCGAGCCGTCGAAGATCGTCCGGCGTCACGTGGCCTCCCAGCGCGCAGATGGATGCTGGCCACCCGGAGTGTGCCCGCTGGCCAGACGCGGCGAACGTCGAGTGAGGGCGGCGGCTGCCGTGATCGGCCGGTGGAGGCGGACCGGACGCCGCGCTCGCCTCAGCCGGTCTCGGCCTCCGTGCCCTTCGGCTTCGGTGTTCGCTGCGGGGCAGGCGACGGTGATTCGGTGGGACTCGGCGTGGGCGACGCCGTCTCGCTCGGCTTCGGCGTCGGGCTCGAGGTCGGCTTCGTGGTCGGGCTGGGCGAGGCGCTCTCAGTCGGCGTCGGCGTCGGCTCCGCCACCGGAGTGTCGCCCGCGGGGTTATCGGTGCCCGGCGCGGTGCTGCCGGCCGTGAACACATGCGTGCCGCCGTAGATGACGACGGTCGTGCCGAGCGGCGCGCGGTCGAACAGCCATAGGGCGTCGCCGCGGGTGACGCGGACGCAGCCGTGGCTCGCTGGATACGCGGGCACCGAGTTCGACCCGTGAATGGCCCAGCCGCGATAGAAGTACATCGGGTCGTACAGGGTGCCCAGATCCGCTTCTCGGACTCCGCGGATGTGGCGGTT
>DATKBU010000198.1:0-7724 GCA_035513815.1 Egibacteraceae bacterium | reverse complement strand
CTGCAGTGCTGACTGCCGTGTTCGTGGCCAGCTACCTCACCTTCCTCGCCGTCATCGGGCACACCTGGACCGGACGGGACACTATGCTCGCCGTCGCCGGCACGCTCAGCATGATCGGCGCTCTGGTCTACCTCGTGGCCGGTCTGCTCACGCCCCGATCGCCCGACGCCATCGGCCAAGTCCCCCGGTGACCGACCCTGAAGGTCGAGGTACTCGAAAATCGCGTTGGCGAGCGGACGCGGGTCTCCTTCGCGACAGACGATCGAACGCCCCCACGTCACGGCACCCATAGCCACTCCGCAAGAGCGCGCTCAGGGTTAAACGCAGTCATAACCCCGAGGAGGTCGCGGCCAATGCCGAAGCGCACATCCAAGGTGCTCGCCGTGTCCGTCCCGCCCGCGACCGCCGGGGACTTCGAGGCCCTCGCTGAGCAGGAGGGGCGCAACAAGAGCGAGACGTTCCGCGAGATGCTGCGCATCTACCAATCCTTCCGCGAGACGGGAAGGTTCGAGACCCTGCAGCGCTACGGGGCAACTCGCGCCCGTGCGGTGGGCGTCACCACCGAGGAGGACGTGCAGCGGCTGATCGAGGAAGCCCGTCGCGCGTGAGGGCAGTGCTTGACACGAACGTGTTCATCTCGGCGTTCGTGTTCCCCGGCGGTGCGCCCGAGCACGTCTACCGGCGAGCGCTCGAAGGTCGCATCACCCTGATCACATCGCGGCCGCTGCTCAGCGAGCTCGGACGCGTCCTCACGGAGAAGCTCGACTGGGAGGCACCGTATGCAGAAGAGGTGGTGAGCCAGCTCGTGCGCGTCGCCCGTCACCGGAGATCGACGCCTGCTTACCCTCGGCACCTGGCGCGGTATCCGCATCCTGACACCCGCAACTGTCATGAACGAGCTCCCATAGGTCAGCTCACGCTGCAGCTCGACGGCGCAACTACCGATACCGGCGGTACCACGACGCGGCCCTTGGCCCGAATAGTTGAACTACAGCCGCCCTCGACGAACCTTCGGATAGCGAAGCCTCTCTCTGTCAAGCGGCGATTTTGAGGTCGGTCTGCGGGGCATGTCGAGGTGCTCCGGTGGTGACACCGGAGTGCGGGTGGGCGTAGCGTGATCGGTGGTCCGGGGTGTGGCTCGAATCAAGGATCGGTGTGGAGGTTGAAGCCGGTCACGCGGCCTTTTGGCTCGTCCTCGTCTGTCCACCCCGGACCGCCCGCTGGTGGTCGGCGAGCAGTCGGCGGTAGACGACGTCGGACAGTTGCCGCTTGAGCGCGCGCAGCGCCTCCATGCTGCTCTTGCCTTCGGCGACCTTGCGGTCGTAGTAGGTGCGGCCGGGGCCGCCGCGGCGGATCTGGGTCTTGGCGGCGGTGTGCAGCACCTTGTTCAGTTGCCGGTTGCCGCGCCGCGACAGCCGGTGGCGTTGGACGTCGCCGGACGAGGCTTGCAGCGGCGCCGTGCCGCTGAACGCGGCGAAGCGGCCTGGGGTGGGAAACCGGGTCGGGTCGTCGACGATCCCGATGATGGTGGCGGCGCCGACGTCGCCGATGCCGTGGATCTGCGTCAGCGTGGTGCCGTGGGCGACGAGGGCTTCGGTGATGCGCCGGCGCGCTGGCGGGATGCGCCGGTCGAGGCGCCGAACGTCGTCGATCAGCTCGCGTGCCAGCAGTTTGCGTTCGAGCGTGACGATATCGCCGGCGGGGATGCTGCGCAGCAGCGCAGCCGCCTTTTTGCTGGTCAGGTGCCCTTTGGCACCGGCGGCGACCATGTCGGTCAGCAGCGCGTGCAGCTGGCAGATCGTGCGTTGGCGTTGCGCCACCAGCTGCCAGCGACGCTCGACGAGCAGTCCGAGGACGGCGCTGACGTTGTCGAGCTGCACGCGCCGCAGGCCGCGGTTGTAGGTCGCGGCGATCGCCACCGCGCGGGCGTCGAACTCGTCGGTCTTACGCGCTGAGCGGCCCGACAGCTTGCGCGCCCGACACGCCAGCGCCGCTGGCACATCGACGACCGTCTCGCCTTTGGCGACCAGCTGCTGCGCCAGCAGACAGCCAAGCCCGTTGGCGTTCTCGATCGCCCACACCCGCTGGCCGGACGGTGCCCACGCCAGCAGTTCCTCCACCTGCGTCGCACTGGCGGCCACACGGATCTCCGACGCGATCTGCTCACAGGCATCCAGCACCACCGCGGTGTGAGATCGCTTATGGGGATCGACCCCGATGACGGTTGCCGACATGCTCTCCTCCTCGGTTCAATGAACGGACGGAGCCACGGTCGACAGACCTGATGTGGGGTGACTTCTCCACGCCTCTCTTGAGTCAGACCGCAGCGGACCCCGGCAGGCGACAAGTCGCTACAAAGCCAACCCCCAAGGGTGACGGGCTGCTCCCGGGTCAGCCCACCGAGATCCTGGACGCTAGAGCCGCGAACCCTTCGCGTCCTGTCCAAAGAGAACCATCAGGCTGCTACGCGAGCGATGAGGCCCTGTGCCCCCGGTCCGGGTCCAACGTCCGAGAACCCCGGATATCTCAACCGGGGCACCTGGGCGGGGTCTGGGCTCCCTCTCGAGGCGCGGGCGCGCGCTCTGTCTAGCGGCGCGGGACCCGGCACACGCTGACCAGGTTGTATGAGGCCTTGATCGCTGGCCCACCTCGTCCGTCATGGTCAGGCAATTCGCTCCCCGGAGCGCCGTGCTAAACACCCGGTCGAGTGGTGCACCGCAAAACCGGAGGTAAGACGGGGGTTTGCGGGGGGCGGCAGGTGTCGAACGTGGATCGCGTCCCGCGAACCACGGCGGACTACGCCACCTTCGCTGCCATGATCGCGACCTGGTCGGGCAGGGTGAGCAGTGGACCGTCTGCCCGATCCGCTATGGCGCCATCCGCGTCGATGGCGAATAGCCACGGCTCGCTGGGCAGACCCCAGTCGGTCACCGATTGGGCCAGTGTCTGGCCGGCGTCGCTGTAGATCTCGGCGTGGATGAACGCCGTGTCACCCCAGTCGCGGCTGACCCGCACTTCATCGAGGATTTCGACCGAAGGACCGCACACGGCGGTCTGGCAGTAGGCCGGGGTGGCGAACATCAGCATGACCGGCCGGCCTTCGGCAAGCGCTTGCTCCAGGCTGATGTCATGCATGCCGCAGGGCGGATCGGCGGTGCACACGCGTTCGAAGCCCGTCGGTTCATCGAAGGTGGGGGTCGCTGACTCGATAGCTGGCTGGCCGGGGGCCGGAAGCTGGCTGTCGTCGGGTGTGGCGACCTGGACCGCGTCGCTTCCGGCGCGTCCGTCGGCGGTGACGGCCACGAAGAATGTTGGCCCTGGGGCGGCGATGGCGACCTCGGCGAGGTACACGCCGAGCGACTGTCCGGGGACCTCGTGGAAGGTCGCTGCGAACGGCCCGCCAGCTTCGCCACCGTCAGCGGGCACAACCCACACATCGACGTCCGCGCCGGTCACCGGCTCGCTGTCCGGGCCGACGATCCCGAAGGCGAACGGCCGCGTCCCGACCAGCTGCTCAAACGACGCTGAGATGACCGATAGGACCTCGTCGGCGTGGGGGGCGACGGCGCCGACCGCGTCGAGCAGCGTCCCCGTGGCCGATGTCGTCGCGGCCGTTCGCGGCTGGCGGTCGCTGGATCGGGCGCAGGCGCCCAGCGCGCTCCCCGCGCCGAGGACGGCGACGATGCGCAGGAAGCTGCGACGGTCCATGGGCTCGCTCCTGTTCTAGGGCCTGGTGAACGCCGCCAGAGCGCGCGCGACGGGGCGGCGCGCGCTGAGAGTCCGCGGTCGCCGCTTCCCACGGTCAGACGGCCGCTGCATGACTGTTGGCCTCGCCTGTACTAAGTTGCGTCGTAGACCGGGCAACTATACTGCCTGTCGAACGGCGCTCGGCGCCGCGACCGGCAGATGGGAGTCCGCTGATGGCACCCGAGCGCCGCAGTCCCGCTCTCGGCCCGCTCGAGTCGAAGATCATGCGGGTCATGTGGGACAGCTCAGACGACTTCCTCCAGGTGCGCGACGTGCTCGCCCTTCTGGGCTCGGGACTCGCCTACACCACCGTGATGACGGTGATGAACCGGCTGCACGAGAAGGGGCTGCTGCGCCGTCGCAAGGACGGCCGGGCGTGGGCGTACCGCCCGGCGCTGTCCCGCGAGGCGTATGCCGCGGCGACGATGGCCGACGCGCTGAGCGTCGCTGGAGATCGCACCGCGGCGCTGCTGCACTTCGTGGCCGACCTGAACCGCCAGGAGGCCGAGTCGCTGCGCCGGCTGCTGGACGCGAGCGGGCAGCCGTGATCCCCGCGTGGCTGCTGCTCGGCTCAGGGCTCGGCGCCTTGTGCTGGCGGCCGCCATGGCTGGGGGACGGGCGCGCCCCGCGCGCGGCCGTCGCCACCCTGATGGCTGCCGCGGCGGCTGTCTGGGTCGGCTCGTTCGCCGTTCTCGTCAACTTGATCGCCGCCGGCGCTGACGGCGTCCTCGCTGCATGCGACGCGCTGTGGCGTCAGCTGCTCCAGGGGAACCTCGCCTGGTGGCAGACGGCCGCTATGGCGATCTGGGCGGTCGCACTGCCGGTTCGCGGCTCCGTAGCCGGTCTATCGGCCACGCGCCGCTCCCGCCGGCTGCTGCGGGCGATGACAGCGGTGGCGACCGGCCCCGTCGCGGGCGAGCGTCGGGCACTGCTGATCCCGGGCCTGTCGACGCCGGCTGTCTCGCTGGGGATCACGCGTCCCGTCGTCCTGCTCGACGCCGCGTTCTGGGAAGCCGCGGCCGAGCATGAGCGTGACATCGTGATCGCTCACGAGAACGGCCACCGCCGCGGCAGGCACGCGCTGCTGGACGTCGCCAGCCGCCTGCTCGCCGGAGGCCTGTCGCCGCTGCCTGGAGCCGCCTCGGCGCAGCAGTCGATTCGCCGCCACCTCGAGGCCCTCGCCGACGATGCGGCGGCCCGTCGCCACGACCGGCGGACCGTGGGCATGGTCATCGCACGCATCGCGCTGTCGTCGAAGCCGGCCGCCGGGCTGGGGGCGGCGGGCGCGTGCCCTTGGAGAGTGCGACGACTGGTCGCCGAACGCGCGCGTCCTAGCTGGAGGGACCGGCTGGCCGCCGGTGGCGGCGGTCTGGCGCTGGCGGTGATGCTGCTGGTCGTCGCGGCCGACGCGGCGGCCCTGCTCGGCCCGTTCTGGGGCAAGTTCTGTCCGCTGTAGCGAAGCCGCGGCACGTGGCTAGTCGACCACCAGCGTGCCCTCCATCCCCGCTTCTCGATGACCGGGCACGCTGCAGAAGTAGGTGTACGTGCCCGGCTCCAGTTCGATCGTGCCGGTGGCGGTCTCGCCGCCGTCTGCCTCGACCACCGGCTCGCCGCGGCTGATCTCGTCGAATGAGACGTTGTGGTTCACGGCGCCTTCGACCACGAGCTCAATCGTGCGCCTGCCGGCTGATGTCCGCTCGGGCGGCTGGCTGAACTGCAGCTGGTCGTTGCCGACGAACCTTAGGGTCTCGCCCTCGCCCTGCCCGCCGCCGGCCGCCTCTCCGCCGGCGCAGCCTGTCAGCGCGGCCGCGGTGAGAAGCGCCAATCCGACCGTCAGGGATCGCAGGAGGACCATGCGGCTCACCCCCTTCAAGCATGGGGAAGTGCTATCAGCAATAGTAGATGTCGGCCGCGGAACGAGCCGAGCGAGGAGGGTGACGCAGGTGAAGGGGACCGCGCCGTCCGGCGGGGCAGCCATGCGACGACTCGCAGCCACGGCCATCCTCGCCCTGGCAGTCTCCTGCGCGGCGCGCGCGGCGACGCCCGCTCCGCTGGCGCGGCTCGCGACCGAGCAAGAGGCCTACGACGGGCGGCTCGTGCGCACCGAGGGTGTCGTTGTCGCCATCGCCGGCACCGCCGGCCAGCATTTCGTGCTTGAGGATGCCTCCGCGAACCGTGTCCGCCTCCTTCCGGACGACATCGCTCAGGACCATGCGGGACAGGCGGTCACCGTTGTGGGCGGCTTCCGCTTCCACCCTGATCGAGGCCGCGAGCTCACCATCGACGACATCGCCCCGCTGTCCCCGCCCTGATCGCACCGCACCGGCGCGCCGCGCGTCGCTGTCACTACGCGTTATAGTACAGAGGTCAGCTCGCCGGGCAGCAGGGAGGCCCGCATGTCACCGCCGGCGACCCAGCAACCCTCTCCCGCCTCGTCCTCGGCAGCGCGGACCCGCAGGTCGCCTGCAACGGTCGGGCGGCGCGACTTCCTGCGCGTGTCCTGGCTTCTCGGCTGGCTGGGCACCCTCGCGGGATTCGGCGGCGCCAGCCTCGCGTTCCTCTGGCCTTCGCTGCGCGGCGGCTTCGGGGCCGTGGTGGACATCGGAGCCGAGGCGGAGATACGCGACGGCATCACAGGCGGCCAGCCGCCATTGGCGTATCCCGCGGGCCGGCTGTGGGTGGTGCCGTACGAGCAGGAGCTCGATCCAGACGGGCTGTACGCGGCGATCACGAGCGGTTCAGGGCTGATGGCGCTTTACCACAAGTGCCCGCACCTTGGCTGCAGGGTCCCGTGGTGCGACACGTCGCGCTGGTTCGAGTGCCCCTGTCACGGATCGCGCTACAACCGCTGGGGGGAGTGGCAGGGAGGTCCAGCGCCGCGGGGGATGGACCGGTTCGCGCTGACGGTGGAGGAGGGGCGGGTGATAGTCGACACGTCCAGCGTCGTCACTGGGCCGTCGAGGACCGCTGCTGTGCTTGACCAGCCAGCCGAGGGCCCTTCCTGCGTGTAGCGGACAAGCGCAGCGCCTACCTGGGAACCCCCGCTTCGGCCAGCGGCTCGAAGCTGCGGCCGCCATCACGGCTGCGATACAGGCTCTCGCCGTAAGTCGCCACGTAGATATCCTCCGGATCCTGCGGATGGATTGCGATGTGCCCTGCCGCGTCGCCGTCCAACGCCCAGCCGAGCTCAGTCCAGGACTGGCCGCCGTCCTCGCTGCGCACCAGCCCGCGGGGCGGGTCCGCCACATAGGCCACCAGGCGGTCTGCGTCGCCCGGGACGAACTCGACCGCGGTGACGGCCGCTCCGGCCAGTACCGGCTCGAAGCTGCGGCCGCCGTCGCGGCTGCGCAGCAGCCCCGCGCGGGTCGCCGCCAGCACCTCGTCGGCATCGGCCGGGTGGACCGCCAGCCCGAGCGCCCCGCCCGCCTGCTCGAGCGCCTCAGCGGGCATCCGCTCCCAGCTGGCGCCCGCGTCGTCGCTGAAGTGCAGCCCGCCCGACCAGCCGTAGATCACGTCGCCGTCTCCCGACTGGACCGCCATGGCGTGGAAGTCGGCGGCGCCCTCGAGCGCGATCGGCTCCCACGTGGCCCCGCCGTCGCGGCTGATCATGAACCCGACCGGATTGCGCAGCCCGCTGCCAGCAGCGGGATGGCCGCTGGAGTACAGCACGCCCGCGTCGCTGGGGTGGGCCCGGAAGCCCATGAAGTCGTGATCGTCGGCGCTGACGTAGCGCCACTGCCCGTCTGCGCCGATACGGATCAGGCCCTCGTGGGTGGAAACGTAGACCGTCTCGGGGTCGGTCGCCGGCACCTCCACCCCATGGATGTGCGCGAACCTGTCGACTGGACGAGGCTCCGCCGCCAGCTCGCCGGAACCGTCGCGCGCGGCGAGCATGAGACCGGCGATCACCACCACGCCGGCGACCGCCGCGGCCGCCGCCAGCCGGGCACGGCGTCGACGCTCCAGATCTCGCATGC
>DATKBU010000197.1:0-13487 GCA_035513815.1 Egibacteraceae bacterium | reverse complement strand
AAGAGCGGCCCGGTCGCATAGACGGGGAGACTGCAGCGCTCGACGAATCCCATCTTCCGGTACATCGGCAGCGCCATGGTGCTCGAGTGGAGGATGCAGCGGCGGGCGCCGTCCGCCTTCGCACGGGCAAGGGCCTGGTTCATCAGCGCCCGGGCGACGCCCTGTCCGCGCGCCTCGGGCTTCACGGCAACGCCGTAGACGCTGACGCGCTCCGGCAGCTCCTCGGTGTTCATGAATAGCTTGCCGATCGGCGTGCGGTCGATGTAGGCGACCAGCCGAATGCCGGGCGCGCGCGCGCCTGTCCAGTAGCGGTTGAGCGTCTTGATCAGGGAACGCTCGGTCTCCGGCACTGACCAGTAGGTCCTGATGAGCTCCTCGTAGTCGTGCAGCCCGGCGTCGTCGTCGCCGATGTCGACGATGCGGGCGATGCCGGTGCCCGCCTGCGTTACGTACTCATCGAGGTCCAGGTCCATCCCGGTCGCAGTCTCTGCCAAGTCGAGCCCGTGAACCGGCAGCCGGTGATCCAGGTCAGCCGGTTCGTCCGAGGGCCGGTGGATCCACATGAACGGCACGTGGCGTGCCCGGAACGTCTCCGCGACGCGTGCGATCGCGCGATCGATGTCTCGATCGTCGGGGATGCGCGTGCGGATGACCCAGTTGTAGGGCAGATAGCGGATGGGCGACTCGAACCAGAGGATTCCGTCCTCGTCCCGCAGGCCCGCGCCCGGGTAGACGCCGAAGTGCCGCCAGTGGGTCTCGAACGCCTGCTCGATCGCCGCGATTCGCTCGGCCCCCTCAGCAGCCGGCGCCTCCACGCTCATCTGCGCCCTCCACGGCTCGGATCTCAGACCGTGCCGGTCCGTCGATTCCATGCGCTGGCGGGAGTCTTGCACGCGTGCAGTCGCATCTCGCCACCGGATCAGCCGTACCAGTCACGCGGCACGTTCCGAAGTCCCCAGAGTGCTTGAGCTCTCGAGACACGTGACACCGGGATGTCAGCCCTTGGACGAGGCGGCGGGTTCCAATCACTGGCGCGCTTTGAGGACGCATCCGGCGGGGTCCCGATACCGCTCACCAGAATGCGCAAGACGATCGGGGCCAACGTTCTCCCGTAGCGCGAAACTGCTCGCACCTGGGGCGTCACGCGACCTTGGGCTCAAGCTGCGGCAATCCGCTGCTCCGATAGTGGGCAAGCGACGGACCCACAAGTGCGCTCGAAGGATGAACTGCCCCGCCGCTCCTCAGGTGTGCACGAGGACGCCGCGCCCGCGCAGCCTTCCTGCCGCCAGATCGCCGAGCGCCCGGTTGACCTCCTCGAACGGGTACTCGACGGTGAGCAGCTCCACGCGGCCATCGGCGGCCAGGGCCAGCAGCTCGCGCAGGTCGCTGTAGGTGCCGCCGATAGCGCCGACGATCTGGCGCTCGGTTCCCATGATGTCCAGCGCTGGGATCTCCAGCGTGCCGCCGTAGCCCACGACGACATAGCGGCCGCCGGCGCCTGCCATGCTGAAGGCTTGCGCGGGCACCTCGCCTTCGCCGACGAAGTCAATCACGGCCGCGCACCCGGCTCCGCCGGTGAGATCCAGCACCTCCGCGACGGAATCGGTCTCCGCCAGCACCGCATGGTCGGCGCCGAAGCGCCCCGCGAGTGCCAGCGCCTCCTTCGACCTGTCGATCGCCACGATCCTCGCGGGGGTGAGTGCCTTGAGCACCTGGATCGCCACATGGCCGAGCCCGCCGATGCCGATGACGGCGACCGTCTCGCCGGGCACGACGTCGCGCACGGCGATCTTGGCGGCGTGGTAGGCGGTGATACCGGCGTCGGCGTAGGGAGCGGCCTCGGCTGGGCTCAGCTCCTCGGGGATCGGAACAAGGTTGCGGGACTTGGTCCGCAGGAAACCGGTGAATCCGCCGTCGACCTGGATGCCCTGCCACACCAAGGCGGGGCAGCGGTTGTCCAGCCCACGCCGGCACACGTCGCACGTGCCGTCGGCGAGCCCCGGCAGGACGACGACCGCATCCCCTGGGGCGACCGAGCGCGCTGCGGCGCCAGCTTCCTCGACCCAGCCCGCGTTCTCATGGCCCAGCGTGTAGGGCAAGTCCGTCTGCAGTCCGTCGTCCCACACGCCCTGAATGATGTGCAGGTCGGTGCGGCACACGCCGCTGCCGCCCACACGGACGATGACGTCGTCGGGCTCGGTGATCGCCGGCTCGTCCACTTCATCGAACTGCAGGAACTCCGGGCCGGCGAGGTCGGGGTCGTAGCGGTGCAGTCGCGCGGCTCTCATGAGAATCCCTCCCTGGAGGTCAGAGGCTCAGGCAAGCGCTCGGTGCGGTGCGTAGCCGGTCACCTTCGTCGGCACGCGGTACAGGCTGGTGCTGGCGGTGATGTACAGCGTGGCGGCGTCGGCGTCGCCCCAGGCGAGGTTCGCCGCGATCTCGGAGATGCGCAGACGGCCGAGGACAGCTCCGTCTGGCGAGCAGATCCACACTCCGCCCGGTCCGGTCGAGTAGATGCGGCCTGCCTCATCGACTTTCAGCCCATCGATGACGCCATCCTCGCCCTCGTCGCCGGGCAGCTCGACGAGAACCTCACCGCCGCTCAGCGTCCAGTCGTCGCCGATCGCGAAGCGGCGAATGTGGCCGCGCTCGGTGTCCGCGACCAGCAGATCGCGCTCCTCCGGGGCGAGCGCCAGTCCGTTGGGCCCGTCGCAGTCGTCGACCAGCAAAATCGGCTCCCCGCCGTCCGGCGGGATGCGGTACACCCCGCGGTGCGGTTGCTCCTGCTCGGCCGGCCCGCCAAAGCCCTCGCCCAGCCCGTAATGTGGGTCGGTGAACACGATCGAGCCGTCGCGGGCGACGACGACGTCGTTGGGGGCGTTCAGCCGGCGGCCCTGGTAGCGGTCGGCGACCGTGGAGTACTCGTCGTCTCGCCCTCGGACGACTCTGCGCGTGCGGTGCTCGCAGACGACCAGGCGGCCGTCGAGGTCCAGCGTCATGCCGTTGGCGAAGTTGCTCGGCTTGCGATACACGCTCGCGCCCTCTCCGGGCGCGTACCGGTGCATCGCGTCGCCGGGGATGTCGGAGAAGATGAGCTCGGAGCGTGCGAAGTCCCAGATCGGGCCTTCGGCGAAGAGGAAGCCGTCGGCGAGCCGCTCGAGCTCGGGCTCCGTATCCATGAGGCTCGCCGCGTCGGATTCGTAGACGTCAAGTGTCGTCGGAGGCATCAGCTGCTCCTCTGTTTCGGCGGCTCGTCCAGAACGATCTGCCATTGCGGGTCGACCGAGCGCTCGGTGAGATGCACGGTCAGCTCTCCCAGGCCCTCGACCGCGCCGGTGATCGTGTCTGGTGGATGGCAGGGGCCGGCGGGCGGCGTGCCGGCGGTGACCAAGTCGCCCGGCAGCAGCGTCGAAAAGGTCGAGATGAACGACAGCAGCTCTGGGGGCTGGTGGCGCATCTGGTCGGTTGAGGAGGAGGCCTCCAGCTCGCCGTTGCGATAGCGGCGGAGCGCTCTGCCCACCGAGGGGTCGAACTCGTCAGGGGTGACGATCCACGGGCCGCAGGGGGCGAAGCCGTCCACGTTCTTGGCCCATTGCTGGTGGTCCCGGTTGATCAGCTCGATCTCGTGGAACGTGAGGTCGTCGAGGATCGTGTAGCCGAAGATCGCTGCTTCGGCCTCCTCCACCGATGCGTCCCGCAGCGTTCGGCCCACGACCGCGGTGAGCTCCCACTCGTGGTAGACGGTTCCGTAGCCTTTGGGCACTTCAACGTCCGCGCCGTGGCCGACCAGCGCCGAGGGGGCCTTCAGGAAGATGTTGGGCGCGCGCAGGAAGTCCAGTCCGAGCATGCGCCGGTAGTCGTCGAAGTTCAGCCCGACGCACCAGATCTTGCTCGGCTCGGGCACTGGCGGCAGCCAGCGGGCGCCGCCCAGCGGCACAGGGGCCGCGGAGAGCCCTTCGAGGTCTCGCGCCGCGCCTCCCTTGTCGAGAAAGCTCCGCAGGGTGGGGGAGAGGCCGACCGCAGGCGTGAGGGCCTGGCCGTCGACGACGCCCCACAGCTGGCGGCCGCCGCGCTCGATCGTGGCGACTCTCATCGGTCCGCGCTCTGTCTGCTGGGGGCCCCGGTCGCGTCCGGAGCCGCGGGGCCGCCGCCGCCGGCCGAGTGCGCCATCGCGAACAGCGACCATGCCCCCAGCGGCCCGAGCAGCCCGGGACGGCGCCGCACCTGGCTCGCCCATGCGGCGCGCGAAAGCAGGTGCTCGTAGACGGTCACGAGGGCGCCTTCGCCGCCGAGAACGACATCGCCGGGCACATCGACCCCGTGCCGCCGGGCGGAGTCGAGCGCCTGGAGGTCGTCGGCGGCGACCGCGCCGAGCGCGAAGGCGGCGCAGCTGGCAGCCGGCATCTCCTCGAGGCGGTGGAGCAGCCGGGTGACGTACAGCGCCCTGGTCAGGCCCTGGTCGCGAGCGGCCTCGTCGCCGCGGTCCACCGCCTGAAGATCGACCTCGTCGAGGTCGGCGGTCACAAGTCCCGCGAGGATCGTCTCCTGGGACAGGGTCCACAGCAGCTCGCCGGCCAGCGTCGTCACGCTCCAGCTGATGCGGCCGGCAGCGTCGACTGCGATGAACTTGCTGTGAGAGCCCGGGGAGACGAACAGCAGCGGGCCGATCATGCCGGGCTCGGCGAGCAGGCCGGCCACTTCGGTCTCCTCGCCGCGCATGAAGTCGGCTCTGGCGGCGTCCGCGCGGTTCTCGCAGAGCACGCCCGGCACGAGCAGCAGCGGGATGGGCAGCACGTCGCCGGCTGGCAGCGGCATCAGCGCGGCCGCAAGGTCGGCGGGCGCCGCCGGCGCGGGGAGGTGCGCGACTTCGGCGAGGCCGTGCTCAGAGGTCACCATCCCGAAGGCGACCGCGGCGTCGAACGCGTCCCAGCCTCCCGCGCGGTCCGCCACCCGCTGCGCGAGGCCGCGCACATGTCCGCGAAGCCAGTCCTGATCGCGTCCCTGCGCCACGTCGCGGGCCCCGCCGAGCGCCCGCTCATGGTCGCTGATCCGACCGTCCTCGACCGCCCACACACGCGTGGTTGTCGTGCCGGAGTCGATGGCCAGTATTTTCATGATCAGCTTGGGGCCTTGTGATCGACCGCGCCGAGGCGGCGGCTGATGCCGCGGGCAGCGGCGACCGTGGCCTCGGCGAGCTCGCCGGTAAGCAGCTTGTGCGGCATGCGCTGCACCGGGCCGGCGACGGAGATCGCCGCGACGACGGCGCCTGAGGCATCTTGGACGTTGGCCGCCACGCAGCGCACGCCCGTCTCGTGCTCCTCGAGGTCCAGCGAGAAGCCGCGCGCGCGGATGGCGGCCAGCTCGCTGCGCAGCTGATCCGCGTCGCAGATCGTGTTGTCGGTCTTTCGCACCAGCTCTCCGCGCGCGGCCAGCCTCGCGGCCGGGTCGTCATCGAGGCTGGAAAGCAGCGCCTTGCCGAGGCCGGTGCAGTAGGAGGGAGCAGAGCGGCCCACGCGCGACATCATGATGCCGACGGCGTGCTTGCCTTCGAGCTTCTCGACGTAGACAACGCGCAGCTCGGTGTCCAGCACGGCCAGATGCACCGTCTCGCTGTAGCGATCGCGCAGCGATTCGAGGATCGGCAGCGCCTCGCGGCGGTAGTCGGCCTGCTCTAGGTAGGCCTGCCCGAGCGCGACGCAGCGCAGGCCCAGGCGGTAGGCGTCCGTCCCCGGCACGCGCTCCACGAGGCCGACATCCTCAAGGTTGCGCAGCATCCGGAACACCGTCGGCTTGCTCAGCTCTGACAGCTTGACCACCTGGTTCAGCGCCATCGGCGCGCTGCTGTGCTGGATGAGCCCCAGCACCTGGGCGGCGCGGCTGATGGCCCGGACGGTGTAGGCGCCCCCCTCGGCCTTGGGCGGTGGCGACACTATCGCTCCTTCGTCACGAGGCTGTCTGGGTCGCCTGCCGGGCCTGCAGCGTCGCGGGTCTCAGCCGGACCGGCACCAGGCCGGGCGCGGCCGCGCAACCCGGCGGCCAGGCGCCGGGGGACGCTGCCGAGCTCGGACCGCCACATGTCGACGGCGACGGCGGCCGCGATGATCGCCCCGAGCGAGATGCTCTGCCAGGCGGCGGCCACGCCGTGCAGGTTGAGGCCGTTCTGCACGATGACGATGGTCATGGCGCCGAACAGCGTCCCCGCGACGCTGCCCGTGCCGCCGAACAGGCTGGCGCCGCCGATCACCGCGGCCGCGATCGCCATGAGCTCCATTCCCTGGGCGTAGTTGGGTGACCCCGAGTCGAGCCGGGCGGTCATGAGAATCCCTCCGAGAGCGCCCGTGACGCCCGCGATGACGAAGGCCTTGGTGCGCACCCGGTTGACATTGATCCCGGACAGCCGGGCGGCGGCCGCGTTGCCGCCCACGGCGTAGATCTGCCGGCCGCCTTTGGTAGAGCGCAGGTAGAGGGCGGCGCCGCTGTAGAGCACCAGCACGTAGACGAAGGGCATCGGAATCTCCAGCAGCGGCAGCCGGGCGTAGAAGACTCGATTGAGCTGGGGCGACACGGAGAAGATCGGCGTCCCGCCGGTGTACAGGAAGGCCAGGCCGCGGAAGATGCTCAGCGTGCCCAGGGTGAAGATGAACGGCGGAATGCGTCCGTAGGTCGAGAAGAATCCGTTGACCAGCCCGAGGAGCGCGCCGAGCAGCAGCATCAGGGCCAGCGCCGTGGGCACCGGCAGACCCACATTCTTAATGACGCCCGCGGTGAGGACCGTGACCAGGGCGACCAGCGATCCCGACGACAGGTCGATCTGGGCGGTCAGGATCACGATCGTCGCGCCGATCGCCACGATCGCCACGATCGCCATCTGCAGCGACACATTCGCGAGGTTGCGCGGATGCAGGAAGCGGTCGGTCGTCAGGGCCATCAGCGTCGCGACGCTGAGCATCACCAGCAGCGGCCCGATCCAGCGGGAGCGCAGCGCTCGCCGCCCGAGCGAGGACCCCATCGACGCGACTTGAGCGGTCATGCGGCATTGCCTCCGGCAGCCATCTCCACGAGATCATGCTCGCTGAGGGATCCGCGCGGCGCCGTGTGCACGATCCGGCCGTCGCGCACGACTGCGATGCGGTCGCTCATGGCCAGCAGCTCAGCAAAATCGGAGCTGATGAGCACCAGGGCCAGGCCCGCACCGCTCAGCTCGTTGATCAGGTGATAGATCTCGAGTTTGGAGGATACGTCGACGCCCTGGGTGGGCTCGTCGAGGATCAGCAGCCGTGCCTTGGCGAACAGCCATCGGGCGAGCACGACCTTCTGCTGGTTGCCGCCTGACAGATACTGGACGCTGCCGTCCATGACGTTGCCGGCGATGCGCAGCTTCTCCACCAGCTGGCGGCTGCGCGTGCGCTCCTCGGACAGCCGCAGCACTGGGCCGCGCAGCAGCTGGGCGAGGTCGATGATGGTGATGTTCTCTGGCCCGGCCAGGTTGAAGAACAGCCCGTGCGCCTTGCGGTCCTCCGGGATGAGCCCGATCCCGGCCGCGATCGCCGCCCGTGGGGTCCGGGCTCGGACGACCTGATCGTCGATCCTCAGCTCGCCGCTGTGGACTCGGTCCGCGCCGAACAGGGCGCGCGCGATGGCGGTACGGCCGGAGCCGGCTATCCCGGCCAAGCCGAGGATCTCGCCTCGGGCGATCTCAAAGCTCGCTCCGCGAGCGCCGCCGTCGCTCCACAGATCCCGCACCTCGACCCTGGCCGGACCTCCAGGCGCGACGCGATCCGGGAAGTGCTCGTCTAGGTCGGCGCCGACCATGAGCCGGATCACGTCGTCAATGGTGACCTCCGCGACGTCGCGGGTCGCGACGAGCCGTCCGTCCTTGAGGACGGTGACGCGGTCGGCCACAGAGAGCACCTCATCGAGGCGATGGGAGATGTAGAGGATGGCACGCCCCTGGCGGGCGGTGCGGGCGATGATGCGGTGAAGTCGCTCGACCTCGGCCGGGCCCAGGGCGGCGGTCGGCTCGTCGAGGATCAGCAGGGACATCTCCTGCGAGATCGCCTTCGCAAGCTCGACGAACTGCTGATCGGCGACCGACAGCACGCCGACCGGCGCGTCCGGGTCGACGTTGACTTCGAGTTCTGCGAATGCCCGCCGGGCCTCGTCGCGGGCGGCGTTCCAGTCGATCATGGGGCCACGGGCGGGCAGCCGCCCGAGGCAGACGTTCTCCGCCACGCTCAGGCTCGGCACCAGCGAGAACTCCTGATGGAAGGTCGCCACCCCGTGGTCGCGCGCCGCCAGGGGATCGCGCAGGCGCACAAAATCGCCCTGATGGATGAGGTCGCCGCCGTCCGGCTCATGAACCCCCGCCAGGCATTTGACCAGCGTTGACTTGCCGCTGCCGTTCTCACCCACCAGGGCGTGGACTTCCCCGAGGCGCAGTGTCAGCGACACCTGATCGAGCGCCTGCACGCCTGGGAAGGCCTTGGACACGCCTCGGAGCTCCCAGATCGGCTCGCTGTCGACTCCGAGGCGGTCCCTTCGGTCAGCCATCGCCCCGTCCTGCCCCTAGAGGATCAGTACTCCTGTGAGGGCGGCGGGTACAGCCGCTCGGGCTGCTGGAGGAACTCGATGGCGTTGTCCTGGCTGACGACCTCGGTCGGGATCTCGTGGAAGAACTGATCGAGCTCGCCGGTCAGGCAGTCGTGGACGACCTGCATCGTCGTCTCACCCATGTCAAACGGGAAGGTCATCACCGTGGCCTCCCACTCGCCGGCGTGGATCTCTTCCAGGCCCTGCGTGTCGCCGTCGTTGCCGAGGATGATCACATCCTCCATCCCCAAGCTTGTCGCGGCGATGTTGGCCCCGATCGACATGTAGTCGTTGGCGGTCATGATCATCGTGATGTCTGGGTTGGCCTGGAGCATGTCGGTCGCGGCTTGGTTGCCGCCCTCGACGTTCCATCCGCCGGGGACGGAGGCGACGACCTCCATGCCCTCCACGCCCTCGATCGCATCGACGAAGCCGCCGATGCGCTCGGTGGAGTGGTAGCCGGGGAGCCCTTCGATCAGCCCGATCGTGTGGTCGGAGCCGTACTGCTCCAGCGTGTATTCGCCCAGCTTGTGCGTGCCGGCGCGCTGCACATAGCCGACCACCGCATGGATCGCCGTCGGGAAGTCGGCGATGTCAGAGTTCACGATCACGACCGCGATTCCCTCGTCGGTGATCTGCTGGACCAGCGGCGCCGCTGCCTGCTCATCGTGGGTAGAGAGAATCACGGCGTCCACGCCTCGCAGCAGCACGTCCTGGAGCATCCCGATCTGCGTCTCGACGTCGTCGCTCGGCGGCGCCAGCGTGAAGACCTCGTGCCCAAGCTCTTCCGCCCGGGCTTCGATGCCCGTCTCGATCGCGATGTAATAGGGGAACTCGGTGGCAGGCGGCATGTATGCCACGGTGGCGCTGTCGCCTTCGAACTGAAGGTCAGCGCAACTGGCCTGCGCCGCTGTCTCGTCGGGCGACTCCTCCGACTCGGTCTCCGTCGCGGGAGTCTCCGCCGGAGTCTCCTCTGCGGGTGCGTCCTCCGCAGGCGTCGTTTGCTGGTCGGTGACCGTGGGATCAGGGGCGGCCTCCTCGAAGGCCTCGCCGCAGGCGGTCAGCAGCAGCGACATCGCGAAGGCCAGCACCACAACTGGAATCATCATGCGGCGCATGGTCTCACCTTCCGTCTCGCTATATGAAACGCTGTACTAGTGGCTGAAACAGATATGTACGCTGGCGGCACCGCTTTGAAACCGAGGAGGCCGAATGTTTCGCTGGGAGCTCACAGAGGCGCTGAGCAAGGGCCGGGTCATCGCGATCGTCCGGACCGGCGATGCGGCCAGCGCGCTGGCGACGGGGCAGGCGCTGCTGGACGCGGGCCTGCCGGCGGTGGAGGTGTCGCTGACCGTCCCGGGCGCACTGGAGGCCGTCGCACAGCTGGCCGCAACCGCGCCTGTGGGCGCTCTGGTGGGCGCCGGAACGATCCTGGACGCGGCCACCGCTCGCGCCGCGATTCTGGCGGGCGCCCAGTTCCTGGTCTCTCCGGCAGTGCGCCCAGAGGTCATCGCGACAGCGGCGCGCTATGGCCGCCCAGTGATCCCCGGCGCGGGCACCGCCGGCGAGGTCGTGGCCGCTCTCGAGGCCGGCGCCGACATGGTCAAGCTGTTCCCGGCCTCAGCGCTGGGCCTGGCCACCCTGCGTGCGCTGCGGGCCGCCCTGCCCCAGGCGCCGCTGGCGCCGACCGGCGGCATCGGCGTTGAGGACGCACGCCAGTGGCTCGAGGCGGGCGCGGTCGCGGTCGGCGTCGGCGGGGGGCTGTCATCCGGATCGCCCGACGAAGTGCGCCGGGCTGGCGAGAAGCTGCTCGGGGAGGTCGCCGGCATGTGATTGAGGGTAAGCCGCAGTGATGCTGCGGGCTCGCTTCGCGGAATGCCTTGGGTCAGCGGCGTCGAGGGTCTCGCCGAGGGATGCTGCGCGGGAGCGGCGGATCCCAGGCCGGGCGCAGTGCTTCCGCCAGCCCCGGGGCAAGCCACGTCGGCAGGACCGGCGGCTCACGCCGGCGGATGGTGAGCAGGGCCGCATCGACCATGGGCACCGGGCGAAAGGCGCGCCGGTCGATTCGCTCGCCGGCGCTGAACGCCCACCACGGGGCCCACGCGGCGCTTCTGAGCGTGGTCGGCGGCTGCGCGGCGCGCTTGCGGGCCACCTCCTCCTGCAGGACCACATCGGCGCGGGAGGGGCCGCGGTCCGGGCGGTCGAGCAGGCTGGCCAGCAAGGCCGTGGACAGCCCGAACGGCGCATTGCTGACGACGCGGTAGGACTCCGCGGGCCATGAGAAGTCGCGGAAGTCGGTGTTGACCACACGCACGGAGGCAGCCAGGCCAGCATCTGCCACCCGCTGGCGCACTCGGCGAGCCCAGACCGTGTCGACCTCGACAGCCACGACTCGCGCGCCGGCGCGGGCCAGCGGCAAGGTCAGCGAGCCGGTTCCGGCCCCGACCTCCACGACCAGCTCGCCGTCGGCGACTTCGAAGCCTTCGGTGAGCCGCTGGATGACCGTGCGGTCAACCAGGAAGTTCTGGCCCTGAGTCCTACGCCGCCGGTCTCGCTCCTTGCGTCGCCGAGCGGACACGGTGACGCACCACCACGCAGATGCTCATGACCGGCAGCGTAGCAGCCTGGCGTTGCGCGGCCCGCACGACTGAAGCGCTGTGGTCAGTCTGCGATCCGCACGCGGATCGCTTTGGTGAGGTCGTGAACGGGGTGGTAGTCGACATAGTGCGGGGTGACGACGATGTTGATTCGCGCCTCGCCGGGAAGCAGAGCGCGGAAGTCGGCGCCGGTGTACTGGTGGGACAGCTCATCGATGACCTCGCGCGCACCCTCGGTCGACAGGGACGCCATCCCGCGGACGTGGACGTAGCGCGCCGAGTCGTCGGGGTCGAGGATGCACAGCGCGATGCGCGGGTCCCGCTCGAGGTTGCGCGCCTTGCCCCGCGTGGTAGCGGTGTTGAGCAGTAGCCGGTCGCCGCGGCGCATGATCCAGACTGGCGTGACATGGGGCGAGCCGTCATCGAGCAGCGTCGCCACGCTCGCCAGCAGCGGCCGATCGAACAGGTCCAGGCACTCGGCGGGCAATGCGACGCCGCGCACGCGCTCCTCCATGGCGAACTCCTCTGGCCGAGGTCGCTGGGTTCGATGCTACTGGCGACCGCTACTGCCAGTCGGCCATGAGCGCCTCGATTCGGCGCAGCGCAGCGCCCGCCTGCGAGCGCCAGCGCTCCAGTCCGGTGGCCGCGGCGATCAGCACCGCTCCAAGCGCTCCGACGGCCGCCCACACCCAGACGTCGCCGACCTGGGGCAGCAGCCTGGCCAGCGGCACGACGATCAGCAGCATGACTGAGGCGGTTGCCGCCGCCGCGCCCGCGTAGACCAAACGGCGCACGCGGACGGAGATGCCCCACAGTCCGAGGGCGAGCCCCAGCGCCGCGCCCATCAGCGCGAGATGCAGCTCCCCGCCCGCGGTGCGCAACAGCACCGGCCCGACCAGCGCGCCCGCGCCTGCCCACTCCAACAGGACCAGGCCCGCAGCGCCGCGATCGGCCCGGCGAGCGATCTCAGCCTCGGCCAGCGCCAGCGCGCCCAGAGGCGGCAGCAGCCAGGACCGGGCGAACTGCGAGCCGTCGGCGGCCAGCGCGATCCACGCCAGGCCCACGAGCAGCGGAGCAGCCATCAGCCACCCCGTCGAGCGCAGCGCCAGGCCGACGGCGGCGGTGCTCGCCGCCCCGGCCAGCAGCGCGAGGGCCAGCAGCTCCCCGCCAGAGTCCAGCGACGCGACGACCGCGCCCGCATGCGCCGTCCCCGCGACGAGGGCGATCGGGCGAAGCCACAGTGAGTCAGGCCATTGCGCCCGCCACGCCAGCGCGCCCGCCGTTGCCCCCGCGCCAGCCAGCGCGCTGCCGCCCGCGACAGCCGGCAGTGACCGCCCGGCTGCCGCACTGGCCATCCCAGCGGCGGCGACAGTCGCCAGCGCCGCTGTCTCCCGCAGCTCGCGAACCCGCAAGGGCGCCGCAGCCAGTGCGGCGCCCGCTGCCAGCGCCATGAGGGCGGCCGCGCACCACCACTGCGCGTCCTCGGCCAGCACCAGAGCGGCGAGGCAGGTCAGACCCACGACCGCGAACGCAGCCGCCAGCCAGGACCCGGCCAGATCGCGGGGCGCGTCGACGACTCGGGCGGCGGCGCCGGCGACAAGCCCAGCGGCGCCGAAGACGGCGGCCGTCGCGGCGATGCCGCCAGCCAGCGTCGGCTCGTTCCATGCCAGCGCGGCCGCCCATGCTCCCAGCGCTGAGGCGATCGCGCCCGCCTGCGCCATGGACCGCGCGCTCTCGGTGGCTCCCACGGCGGCGATCTGGCTGGCGACGGCTGCGCCCAGCAGCACAAGGGCGACCCAACCCGGACCGGCCGCCCAGGCCGCGCCCAGCGCCAGGCCGGCCCCCGCGACGGCGGCAGCGGGCTGGCGGCGCAGCACGCCGACCGTCGTGCCGGTCGCTGCCCCGACCAGCCATCCGACGGCCAGGACGCCCTCGGCGATCGCGGGCTCGATGATCGCAGCGGCCAGGTAGAGGCCGCCAGCGATGAGCAGCGGCCCCCGGACCGTCCGTCCGCGCCCCAGCGCGGCCGGCGCCAGGGCCGCCACCCATCCGCCGGCCAGCAGCCCGGCTAGGAGCCAGCCGCTGGGCGCGGCCGACGGATCCGCCGCGCCGAGTGTCCCGGTCTGCGCGAGCCCGCCGAGGATCAGCAGCTGCCCGGCGGCCGTCGCATGCGCGCCGGGCGCCGTCTGCGGAGCGCGGGCTCCTTGCCAGACGGCTCCGCCCACCGCCGCCAGCACACCGGCGGCCATGAGGACGGTCGCCTCCGACATCGGGCTCAGCTCGGCCAGACGCGCCGCCTGC
>DATKBU010000196.1:0-5210 GCA_035513815.1 Egibacteraceae bacterium | reverse complement strand
CGGGCGGTTGAGCAGATGGCGTCCGCCGGCGAGCTGATCGCGCGCGCCGGGGTCGAGATCGCAGCCGCCGTCGAGGCGCTGCCGGGCGGGCTTCAGGCGTTCGCCCCGAGTGGAGGGGCGCTCCCGCTCGACGCCATCTCGGGGATGAGCGAGCCGATGGCGATCGCCAGAGACCTCATCGCCGACGCGCAGGCCCTCGTGGCGGCTATTCCGTCCAGCGGCTTGATCGACCCCGTTGACGATGCGTATGCGGAGCTGTCCGGTCGCGTCGAGCAGGCGCACCGGGCCAGCGAGAGCGCCGCGGCGCTGACGGAGGCCCTGCCGGCCTTTCTGGGCGCCGACGGTCCGAAGCGCTATTTCTTCGGCTCAGTCAATCTGGCAGAGCTGCGCGGCAGCGGCGGGTTCCTCGGGGCCTACACGATCTTGACGGTGGACCAGGGGCGCCTGTCGTTCGGCGAGTTCCACCCGATTCAGGACCTGCCTGAAGTCCCCCCGTCTGAGCTCGAGCCACCCAACGCCGATTACGCCACTCGCTACAACCGCTTCGGCGGAGCGGGCAAGTGGGTCAACGCGAACATGACCCCCGATGGTCCGTCGGCCGCCGTCGCGCTGGAGCGCGCTTATGAGCACGTGACCGGTGACGTGATGGATGGCGTCGTGCTGGCCGATCCCTTCGCGTTCGCGGCGCTGCTCAAGATCGCGGGGCCCACGCAGGTCCCCGACGTCGGCGCCGTCAACGCCGGCAACGTCGTCGACCTCCTGTCGAACCGGGCCTATTCCGAGTTCGAGGACGAAGATGTGCGCAAGCGGGTCTTAGGCGCTGTCGCCGCAGCGACCCTCGAAGGGTTCCTGGCAGAGGGTGGCGGCGATCCCGCCCGGACGGTGCGGGCACTCGGAGAGGCGGCCGCGGGCGGGCACTTGCTGCTGCACTCCACCGATCCAGACGTTCAGGCGGCGCTGGAGACGGTGGGGGTCGCAGGGCGCCTGCTCGATCCGGACGGAGACTACCTGGCGGTGATCATCAACAACGCCGCTCAGAACAAGGTCGACTATTACGCGGACCGGACGGTCCGCTATGAGGCGCACATCCATCCTGACGGCAGGGCCGTCGCCGTCGCCGAAGTCGAGCTGGTCAATCACGCGCCGTCCGCGGGGGTGCCGAAGCGCGTGATCGGATCGAACCGCGGGGACGAGCTGAACTCAGGCGACAACCTTTCCAATGTGATGATCTACTGCGCGCGCACCTGCGAGCCGACGGGTTTTGAGCGCAGCGATCAGAACGATCCGGTCGCCTACACCGAGAAGGAACTGGGTCATCCCGTCCTCATGAGCGAGATCCGGCTTCCTAGCGGCGCTTCGGAGTGGATGCGAGCGGGATGGGAGGTTGAAGACGCCTGGACGGTCGAGGGAACGGCCGGGACCTACCGCTTCACGTTCCAGGGCCAGCCGACCATCAGGCCGACAGTGCTGGAGCTGTCGATCCACATCCCCGAGGGCATGCAGGTCACCGATCACAGCGACGGGATCCAGATCGACGGCCGAGTGGCGCGCTGGTCCGGGGAAACCTCAGGAATCGCTTCCTTCTGGGTCACCTGGGACGACCCCGAACCGGAAGGGTTCGGCGCTCGCATCGGCGAAATCCTTCGCCGGCCCGTTGTGCGATTCGGCGACTGAACGTTCGGCGGAGAAACTGGTGCGTCACGCCAAGTAGTGCTATGGTTTCATCACGCTCGGAATGGGCACGGTGGGGCTGCGCAAGCAGGTGCAGCAGACCGGGGGGTTCTAGAGGGGGATACACACAATGAAGAGAATTACGACGCTCATCGTCGCCGTGCTCACCGGTCTTATGGTGTTCGCGGCGCCCGCTCTAGCTGAAGTGAGCGGGATCTATCAGGAGCCTGGCACGGACGTCGGCGGAGTCGGCGGAGAGCTGATCAGCAATGTCTCCGAGCCTGCGGCCGCTGCAGGCGGCGCTGTCGCTCAGCTTGCGCAGACCGGATTCGACCTGACCGTGGCGGTCGTCCTTGCGGGCGCGCTGATCGCGTTCGGCGCTGCGGCGATAATGATCGCGCGTCGGCGGAGCGCGGCTCAGGCGTAGGCAGCATCGCCCCGGGGACGGGGCAGCATCACCTCAGCGGTAGTCCTGTCGAGGGCTGCCGCTGTGCATTTGGGGCGGCAGAGGGGTTCGCGAACGACGGTCCCCTGTTCACGTTACGCTGGGGTGTCGGCGCGGATCGCGGCAGTGGAGGTGAGGTTGGGTGGAGCTGGGCGGCAAGCCGGATTGGCAAGACGGCCCTGGGCTCGTCGAGTCCATGTGGCGCTATCGCATCCTGCTGGTCGTGGTCGCGGTCAACGCCGCGGTGCTTGGCTACTTCCTCTCCGCTCAGCAGCCGAAGGAGTACGAGGCCCGTTCACGGGTCTTCCTGTCGGATCCCAACGCCAGCGTCTTCCGCGACACCATTCGCTACTTCGCTGACCCCACGCGTATGCCCCGCGAGCTGCGCCGGCTGCATTCACCTGAGGTGACCCAGCGCGCTTCGGAGCTGCTTGACGAGGAGGTCAGCGCCGAGGCGATCGCAGGCAGCCTCTCGGCCGACGGCGATGCCGAGATCGAGATCATGTTCATCACCGCGACTGCTCGGGACCCTGATCGCGCGGCCGCGATCGCGACCGCGACCGCTCAGGCCTACCAGCAGGTCGTCAGTGAAGCGGCAAAGAGTCGCGCTCAGGGGGCCATCGAGGAGCTTGGCGACGTGCGACGCAACCTCGAAGAGCAGATCGCCAGCGCGAATGAGGGATTGCGCGGCGACCCCGGGGACCTGACGCTGCAGACGCAGGTCGACGTCGCCGAGCAGCAGCTCATCGCGCTGGGTGGCCGCGCTGAGCAGCTCGCCGTCGATGCTGCGCTGTATGGCTCCGGCGTCGAGCGGATCGAAGCTGCCGAGGTGCCCGGCGGTCCTTCAGCGCCAAACCCCAAGCGCGACGCAGCGGTGGGCGGGATGCTCGGGCTGATGGCCGCCGCCGCGTTTGCCTGGTGGCGCGCCGGCCGCACGCAGGGCGCCGACACCAGCGAGGCGCCCGCGTCCGTCCTGGGCGCGCCGCTGCTGGGCGAGATCCCCTCATACAAGAGCGGCCGCGGTGCGAGCATCCCCTTGCTGACCGAGCTCGATCCGGTCACCGCGGAGGCCTACCAGTTCGTGGTGGCCTCTATCGGCTTCGCGCTGGATGGCTCAAGCGGCAAGTCAGCGATCATCACCAGCGCGGCGCCCGGTGACGGCAAGACCGCGACAGCCCTGAACCTCGCCTTCGCATCGGCGAGGGACGGTCGCAACGTGGTGCTGGTCGACGGTGATGAGCGGGTGCGGGGGCTGTCAATGCGCGCGGGCGTCGCCAACGACCGAGGCCTGACGGATCTCGGCGCCGATGGCACGTCGCTCGAAGCGTGCAGCACCACGGTCGCGCTGCCGGGTGCGGGGCATAAGCTGCAGCTCATTCCGGCGGGCAAGGCGTCGGTCGACCCGGCGGGGTTCTTCCGGACTGCCCAGTTCCGCAAGGGGATGGCGATGATCAAGGAGAGCGCGGACTTCGTGCTGGTCGACACGCCGCCCATCCTGTCGGTCTCGGACACCTCGGCGATCGCCGGGCAGGTTGACGGAGTGATCCTGGTCGTGAACCGCGGCACCAAGCTCGGCCGCCTCAAGGAAGTTCGGGATCGACTCGAGTTCGTGGGCACCCCGCTGATCGGCTACGTGTTCAACCGCGGAAGCACCCGCGGAAAACAGGCGTACTACGGGTACGGCGACGCTGCGCGGGGCGGGAGCGGTGACGGCAACGGCAAGGCGGGCTGGACTGCCTCGGCCCCCCAGGCCGCAGCGCCTGAGCTCAGGCGTGCTCGCTGAGGCTAGACGGATTGCGGCGAGGTGGGTCCGGGAAAGGAGCCGATACGTCGATCCGCGTGCTGCCGGAGCGCCGGCCGAGTATGGTTGTAGCTACTCTCGGTAGGAAAGGCGGGGGCGGGGCGGGAACCGTCTGTTGTCATTCTTGCAAGCGATAGAAAGGACGCTCTCATGGAGCGAGTACTGGTTACGGGGGCGGGAGGCTTCATCGGGCACCATCTGGTCACGCGCCTGAAGGAGGAGGGCTATTGGGTGCGCGGGGTGGATCTGAAGTTTCCCGAGTACACCGAGGTCGACGCTGACGAGTTCGAGATCCTCGATCTGCGCCGCTGGGACGCATGCCTGCAGGCGACACGCGGCATCGACCACGTCTACGCGCTAGCCGCGGACATGGGCGGGATGGGTTTCATCTCAGCGAATCACGCGACCATCCTTCGCAACAACGCGCTGATCAACCTGCACACGATTGAAGCGGCTCGCCTGAACGGCGTCTCGCGCTACCTGTACAGCTCCTCGGCGTGCATCTACCCCGAGCACCTCCAGGTCGACGCGAACGTGACGCCGCTGAAGGAAGAGGATGCCTACCCGGCGAACCCGCAGGACGCCTACGGGTGGGAGAAGCTGGTCACCGAGCGTCTGTGCGAGTACTACCAGGACGAATACGACTTCCCGACCCGCACGGTGCGCTTCCACAACATCTACGGCCCGTACGGAACGTATGACGGGGGTCGTGAGAAGGCGCCGGCCGCCATGTGCCGCAAGATCGCGCTGGCCGATCCCGATGGCGAGATCGAGATTTGGGGCGACGGCGAGCAGACTCGCTCGTTCTGCTTCATCGATGACTGCGTCGAGGGCATCTACCGGCTGATGCGGTCGGACTACAGCAAGCCGCTCAACCTGGGGACAGACGAGATGGTGACCATCAACGATCTCGCGCGCACGGTCGCGGACGTCGCCGGGAAGCCGAACATCGCGCTCAAGCACATCGACGGTCCGATGGGCGTTCGCGGCCGCAACTCCGACAACAGCCGGCTCCGCGAGGTCCTCGGCTGGGAGCCGCAGACGTCGCTGGCCGACGGGCTGACCCCGACGTACCAGTGGATCGAGAAGCAGGTACGCAACGCCTGAACCTTGCAGGGCTCGACCAAGGGGGAATCGGGCGGATGAGCAGACCTCGCGTCGCCGTGATCATGACCGTATACAACCGGGTGGACGACACGCTGGCCTGCCTGGCGTCGCTGCGGGATCAGGAGGGCCACAGCGCCCGGCTGGACGTGTTCGTCGTGGACGACGCCAGCACTGACGGCACCGCAG
>DATKBU010000195.1:0-2268 GCA_035513815.1 Egibacteraceae bacterium | reverse complement strand
GGCCTGTTCCACATCGCCCGCAGGCGCCGCGAGCAGGTGCCGGCGCGCCAGCCGAACGCGCCGCTCGCCCACATCGATTCGTCGCACCGGCGCCCTCTCTGGGATCGGCGCCGGCCGACTTCGCGGCGCCTGGCCCAGCCTAGAGCGGCGGTGCGACAGGCAGCGCCTCTCCCGCTCCCGGCCCTATGACAGTACGTCGCGCTCGCGGACGATCTCCCGCTCGCCCGTCCGGCGGCGCGGTCCCCACCTCGTCAGCTCCATGAACAGGCCGATGATCCCGACGAGCATCAGGATCACGCCGACCATGCTGATATTGATCCCCGCCATCTCGAACGTAACCGCGAACGCCAGAATGGCGCCCAGCGCGATCAAACCTAGTGCGGTTCCGAGATACATGGCTTTGGCCTCCTCCGGCATGCGCCGGCGTGGGTTCGAAGATGAGGCCTCCATGATCCCCTCGCGAACATCAGCGGAAACCGCATGACCGCTTACTCTGTGTAGACCTCCGGGCGATTCAAACCTGTCCGGTCAGCCCTTGGGTCGCAGTCGGCGGCTGTCAGCCCGGCGCCGAGCGCGGACCGCCGCTCAGGAGATCAGGGCCGTGGACCGCCCGGAAGTCCGCGACCGTGTAGCCGGTGACACTGGCCGCCCCCGCGGCGCGCGCCGTCGCCGAGCGACGCAAGCCGAACAGCGGGGCGAACTCGCCGAAGTAGCGGCCTGCGCCCAGCCGCGTCAGGATCTCCTCGCCGCCGTCGATCCGGTGGCGCACGATCTCGATCTCGCCCTCGTCCACCATGTAGACGAGGTCGCCGGGATCGCCCTGACTGAACACAGCCTCGCCCGGACCGAGCGTCAGCGACTCGGGAGGGCGCGACGCGTCCGGCGCGCGCGGCGTCAGCTCGACGATTCGGTCAGCCAGGGGCAGCAGGCGTTCGTCATGGGTCGCGACGACCACAATCCGCCCCGGCGCCGCGAGCCCGCGCAGCAGCCTGAGCACGCCGTCGACTTGGATGTAGTCCAGGTGCGCGGTCGGCTCGTCGGCGAGCACGAGCGGCGGGTCATGCGCGAGCGCCCTGGCGATCGCCACCCGCTGGGCCTGGCCACCCGACATGTCGCCCGGCTTGTGGCTGAGGCGGTCGCTCATGTCCACCCGATGCAGCAGCTCCTCCGCGCGGGCGCGCGCCTGGCGTCCCGGCACGCCGGCAGCGCGCAGCGGCACCTGGACGTTCTCAGACGCGGTGAGGCTGGACACCAGGTTGAACGATTGGAACACCACCCCGACGCCGTGGCGGCGGTACTCGACGAGGTCGGCGCCGTTCAGGGCAGTGACCTCGGTGTCGCCGACGCGGATCGAGCCGGAGGTCGGACGCAGGATCGAGGCGAGCGCCGACAGCAGCGTGGTCTTCCCGCAGCCGCTCGCGCCGAGCAGCAGGACCAGCTGCCCCGAGGCGATCTGCAGGTCGAACGCATCGATCGGGCGCACCTCGTAGCCGCCGCTGGAGTAGGCGATCGTGAGCTGGCTGACGTCAAGGTCGTCGTAGGTGCGCTCGACGACTGCCGGCGACTGTGCTGCGCCGCCCATCACGGGCCCCCGAAGGCCAGCGCCGGCTGCACGGTCACCGCCCGGCGCAGCCCTGCCACGCTGGCCAGCAGCCCAACCGTCAGGACGATCACGCCGAGCCTGGCGTACACGGCCAGCGGGATCTCAACCGCGAACGGGAACGCCGGGATCAGCAGCTGGGCGATGACGGCGGCCACGACGGCCGAGGCGATCGACAGCAGGAACGCCTGGAAGATGAGGCCCCCGAGCAGCGATCGGTTCGTCGCGCCGATGGCCTTGAACACCGCGAAGTCACGCGAGCGCTCCATCGCCGACAGATACACCATCGAGCCGATGATTCCGGCAGCAACGATCCACAGCAGGAAGTTCAGCAGCGCGATCGTCTCCGTTGAGCTCTGCAGCGGTCGCTCCAGATCGGCGATCACCTCGGAGTTCGTCAGCGACAGCAGGCCCACCGGCGCCGCCGTCGGCGCCCCCTGGACGGCCACGCCCATCGCCAGCGGCTGACCGCGGAACGCGATCGCCTGCGCATCCTCGAGCGGGACGAACAGCGTCGGCGTGCCGAAATACCAGGTGACCTTGTCGGCTAGGCCGACCACCTCCAGGTCGAGGCCGCCGACGCTGATCGCCTCGCTCTCGGCGTCGACGTGGGCCACGGTCTCCCCCGCCGTCTCCACGCCGCGGCCCTCGGTCACCTGCGCGGCCGC
>DATKBU010000194.1:0-23537 GCA_035513815.1 Egibacteraceae bacterium | reverse complement strand
GGCCCACCCGCGCGCCGGTGAGGCTCACCGCTGCCCCGCGTAGCCACGGAGGATCAAGTGACGGATCCGCGGCACATGTGACGCGGATTCATCAGTCTGGGTCCGGGTTGGGGTAGGAAGCTGGGGTCGGAGTCAGACGCGCTCGCGCTCGGCCTGGTCGACCTCGACCAGCATGTCGTCCTCGACCGGGCCGGCGATGAACTCCTCGACCATCTGGCGGCAGACGTCGTCGGCGAACTGCGCCGGCGGGGACTTCATGAAATAGCTCGACGGGCCAAGCAACGGCCCGCCGATTCCGCGATCCAGGGCCGTTTTGATGCACCGCACCGCATCGATCACCACGCCGGCGCTGTTCGGCGAGTCCCACACCTCGAGCTTCAGCTCCAGGTTCAGCGGCACATCGCCGAAGTTGCGGCCCTCCATGCGGATGTAGGCCCACTTGCGGTCCTCCAGCCACGGCACGTGATCCGACGGGCCGACGTGGATGTTCTCCTTGGCCGGCTCCTCGGACATCTGGCTGGTGACGGACTGCGTCTTCGACTGCTTCTTGGACTGCAGGCGGTTGCGCTCCAGCATGTTCATGAAGTCCATGTTGCCGCCGAAGTTCAGCTGGTAGGTGCGGTCGATGGTCACCCCGCGGTCCTCGAAGAGCCTCGTCAGCACACGGTGGCTGATGGTCGCGCCGACCTGGGACTTGATGTCGTCGCCGATGATGGGCACGCCGGCGTCCGCGAAGCGCTGCGCCCACTCGGGGTCGCTTGCGATGAACACCGGGATGCAGTTGACGAAGCCCACACCGGCCTTCAGCGCCTCCTCAGCGTAGAAGCGCGCGGCATGCTCCGAACCGACCGGCAGGTAGCACACCAGCACGTCGGCCTGCGCGCGCGTCAGCTCGGCTGCGACGTCGACCGGGGCGGCGTCGCTCTCCTCGCAGGCCTCGCGGTAGTACTCCCCGAAGCCGTCGAGCGTCGGCCCGCGCAGCACCTCCACGCCGACTGGCGGGACCTCGGCGAACTGGATGGTGTTGTTGGGCGGCGCGACGATCGCCTCGGACAGGTCTCGACCGACCTTCTTGGCGTCCACGTCGAAAGCGGCGACGAATTCCACATCCCCCACGTGGTACGTGCCGAGCTCAACGTGCATCAGCCCCGGGACGCGCTGGGTGGCGTCAGCGTCACGGTAGTAGTGGACTCCCTGCACCAGCGAGCTGGCGCAGTTGCCCACTCCTACGATCGCCACGCGTACGTTGCTCATCGACTCTCCTCATGGTGTTGCGGCGGCAGTGAACCGCTCGCGTTCACTTCGCCTGCAGGCCTGTCGGCTCGGCGCTTCTCGCATCGACCTCGCCGTACTCATCGGCTGGCGGACTCCCCTCACGGCCGCCGGCAGCCTCGCCGGACGGTGGAACATCTTCTGGCGGCTCGGCGCCCGTGCCGCCCAGCTGCGCGCGCTCGGCGCTGATCAGCTCATCAAGCCACGCGACGTCGTGCGCGGTGACGTCCATCCCGTGGCGCATCAGCGACAGCGTGTAGCTGTCGGCGCGGCCACGCTTGGCGCGTCCCAGGGAGCGCCGGCCTTCCTCCAGCTTCTCCTCCAGATAGCTGCGCCGGCGCTCAAGCAGGCGGATGCGCATCTCCGGCCGGAGGTAGCGGAAGAAGGCCAGCCGCAGCGAGAACTTGTCCTCTTCCCATGCGGCGGCCCCGCCTTCGAGCAGCTCGAGGAACTCGCTCTCCCCGGCCGACGTGATGCGGTAGACCTGCTTGCGGCGAACCCCCAGGTCGCCCGCGACCTTCTCCACCGCGCCGCGGCGCTCGAGGCGGCGCAATGTGGGATACAGCGAGCCGAACGAGACCGTCCAGAACAGCCCGAGCTTCTGCGCGAGCTGCTTGCGCAGCTCGTAGCCGTGCATGACGCGTTCCTTCAGCAGTCCGAGAATCGCTAGCTCGAGCACCACGCTGCCTTCGCTTGTTCGGTTGCCCGGCGGGGGACGGTCAGCCGGTTCGCCGGTGGACGACCTCGATATATCTGATCGATGTATCTGGTCGATATAGCGGCAGGATACATCGACCCTGCATATCTGCAAGCGCCCGCCTTCGCCCCGCCGATCCGCGTCCGCGTCGGCTGCGAGCTAAAGGCTGCGCAGTCGTCGCACCCTCGCCTTACACTCGAAAACGTCATGAGAGGCTTCATCGACTACCGGATGGCCAAACGGGCGCTGGTCCGCCAGGTGACGCGCGGGACGGTGCCGCTGACGGATGTCTGCGATGCCCACCCGGAGCTGTTGCGGGCCGCCCGCAATGTCGGGACGGATGCGCTGCGAACGTGCCCTATCTGCCGACTCGCCGACGAGCGGGCGGACGTTCCGCTGGACGAGGCCGATACCCTGCGCCTGGTCACCTACGTCTTCGGCGACGGGATCAAGCCGGCCCATGGCCATATCGTGTGGACCCGACAGGAGCTCGACGTGTTAGCAAACCAGCACCGCTCGCTGGCCGCCTACGTCGTGGAGTGCTGCCTGGTCTGCGGATGGAACCACCTTGTCGAGAGCTTTCTCC
Organism: Egibacteraceae bacterium; assembly: GCA_035513815.1. Lineage (GTDB taxonomy): Bacteria > Actinomycetota > Nitriliruptoria > Euzebyales > Egibacteraceae > DATKBU01. The sequence goes on along the minus strand of DATKBU010000194.1, from coordinate 20,982 downwards.
TCGGCCGCGCCCACGCCGGCTGAGGAAGGGCTGCGAACACCGACATGGGTGACGAGGGCACTGCGGCGCGCGGGCTGACGCGCGAGATCGACGAATCCCCGCCGCCGGCGCTTCGACGCCAGGTCCGCCTCCTGGGCGAGATGCTCGGCCAGGTCCTCCAGGAGTCAGGCGGCACGGAGCTGCTCGCCGATGTGGAGCGCCTCCGCCGGGCTGCCATCGCCCTGCGCCGAGAGCCGGTCCAGGACCGTCGGCGGGAGGTCATCGAGATCGTCGCCGGCTTCGATCTGGCCCGGGCAGAGCAGGTGGCCAGCGCCTTCACGACCTATTTCCAGCTGATCAACCTCGCTGAGGAGCATCATCGGGTCCGCACGCTCCGCGAGCGGGGGCGCGGCGCCGATGTCGTCAGCGAATCGCTGGCCGCCGCTGTACGGCAGATCCGCGAGGAGGAAAGCGAGGGCGTCCTCGCCGGCCTTCTCGCGCGGCTGTCCATCACACCGGTGCTGACTGCGCATCCCACCGAGGCGCGACGACGAGCGGTGGTTGATGCGATCCAGCGAGTGGCCTTGCAGCTTGAGCGCCTGGACGAGCCGGGGCTGGCGCACAGCGAGGAGGCCGACGTGCGCCGCCGTTTGCTGGAGGAGATCACCATCTTGTGGCGCACGGCGCAGCTGCGCCAGGACCGTCCGACGCCGCTGTACGAGGTCCGACGGGTGATGGCGGTGTTCGACGAGACGCTGTTCCGCCTTGTTCCAGCTGTATACCGCGAGCTCGACCGCGCGCTGGCGCCAGACACGGTCGGGACACGGCCTCCGCAGTTCGAGCCGTTCCTTGAGTGGGGGAGCTGGGTCGGCGGCGACCGTGACGGGAACCCCACCGTCACCGCCGACGTCACGCGGGACGCGATGGCGATTCAGGCTGAGCACGTGCTGCGAGGGCTAGAGAACGCCACGCGCCGCATCGGGCGGTCCATGTCCGCCTCGGCGACGTCCACCCCGCCCTCGCGGGAGCTGCTCGCCGCTCTCGAACGCGACGAGGCGGCGCATCCCGCATCCGCCCAGGCGCTGCGCGAGCGCGCAGGCGGGGAGCCCCATCGACGCAAGCTCACCCTGTGCGCTGAGCGTCTTGCGGCGACTCGTACCGGCGCTGGCGCGGGCTACGCCGGGGCGGAGGAGTTCCTCGTTGATCTGCGCATCGTTCAGGAGTCGCTGGCAGGGGCAGGCGCCGCCCGGCTTGCCTACGGCGAACTGCAGCACCTGATCTGGCAGGCGCAGACGTTCGGATTCCATCTGGCCTCGCTGGAGATCCGTCAGCACTCCGAGGTGCACGCCAGAATCCTGGAGGAGCTGATCCCCGGCGCCAGCGGCGACGCCGAGCTACTTGACCGCATCGCTTTGCAGGGCTGGCAGTCGGTGACGCCCCAGTCGGACGAGGCTCGCGAGGCGCTTGCGACGATCCGGGTGATGGCCGAGCTGCAGCAGCGATACGGGCCGCGCGCGTGCCACCGCTACGTGGTCAGCTTCACGCGCTCAGCAGCTGACATCGTCGCGGTGCGAGCACTCGCTCGCCTGGCGGTCCCGGATGGGCTGCGGATCGATGTCGTCCCGCTGTTCGAGACGCGCGCAGACCTCGACGCCGCCCCCCGCGTCCTTGACGAGCTGCTGGGACTGCCCGGCGAGCGCCCGCGGCTGGAGGTGGGCGGGCGGCGCATGGAGGTGATGCTCGGCTACTCCGACTCGGCCAAGGACGCCGGCTACCTGTCGGCCAACCTGACGCTGTTCGCGGCGCAGGGCGCGCTGGCGCAATGGGCGCGGCGCAGCGACGTCGCGCTGACTTTGTTCCATGGCCGCGGCGGGGCCGTGGGCCGCGGGGGCGGGCCGACCAACCGAGCGGTTCGCGGCCAGGCGCCCGGATCGGTGTCGGCCCGGTTCAAGATCACCGAACAGGGCGAGGTCATCTTCGAGCGCTACCGCAACATCCACATCGCCCGCCGCCACGTCGAGCAGGTGACCAATGCTGTGCTCGTCGCGTCGACTCCCAGGGCCGAGCGGGCGCTGACCGCCGGCGCCGAGCAGTACGCCGAAGTCGCCGAGCAGATGGCTAAGGTCTCCGAGCGCGTCTACCGCGACCTGGTCGAGCAGGAGGGCTTCGCCGAGTTCTTCTCTCAGGTCACGCCAAGCCCCGAGCTGAGCGAGCTCCTTATCGGTTCGAGGCCGTCGCGCCGCAAGTCCGGGGGTGATCTCGCGTCGCTGCGCGCCATCCCGTGGGTGTTCGCATGGACCCAGAGCCGCTGCAACCTCGCGGGCTGGTACGGCCTGGGATCGGGTCTCGAGGCGGTCGCGGGCGAGCCGGGAGGTCTGCAGACGCTCCGGGAGATGTACCGGGACTGGCCGTTTTTCACGTCGCTGATCGAGAACGCCGAGCTCAGCCTGGTGAAGGCCGACATGCAGATCGCGGAGCTGTACCTGGCGCTGTCCGATCGGGCTGGGTTCGCTGCCGCGATCCGCGCCGAGTACGAAACGACGGTGTCCACGGTGCTGGCGGTGGCCGAGCATGAGCGCCTGCTGCAGTCGCGCCCTGTGCTGCGGCGCGCAGTCGATCTGCGGAACCCCTACGTCGACGCGCTGTCCTTCATACAGCTGCGCTGCCTGTCCGCCCTGCGACGTGGGATTGACGATCCCCACGAGGCGGCGCGTGTGGCCGATCTGACGCTGATCACGGTGAACGGCGTCGCCGCGGGACTGCAGAACACCGGCTGACGCCCCCTTCAGTCGCCGGCGGTGGCGTCGGCGTCGAGGCGGATGCCGAAGAACTGCGCGAGGACGGACCGCTGTTCCGCGGCGTCGCTGATCTGGCGCTCCTCGCGGTCGCCGCCGTCGGTGATGACCAGCCGCCCGCCCATGTACGTGACGCCGCCGGCGGGCGTCGCCCTCGAGCAGATCCAGCCCTTGGTGAACGGCGACGATGGAGAGGTCTGCTGGTGCACGCACATGGCAGCGAAGTCTTCGAGCGGATGCGGCTCGGGCGTGAACCGATAGTGGGGCTCCCATGCTCCGCTGGAGTGGCGCCACTGAGCGTCGATCCCGGCGTCGGCGCCCTGCCCGGCCTCGACGAGGCGGAACGCGCCGTGGGGGTCGCGCTGCTCGATGGCGAGACTCAGACGCAGCGGCTCAAGGAAGAAATGGCCGAAGCCGACGTCGGCCAGCCACGGCTCGTCCAGGTGCACCCGCAGGCACAGGTGATCGAATTGCGGTCCGAGCCGGTTGTCGTCATGCACCCGCGCCTGGAGCAGATCGACGGCGAACCCTAGCTCTCCCAGCAGCGCCGCGAACGCGCCGTTCAGCTCGTAACAGAACCCTCCCCGGCGGCGGCTGACCACCTTGTCGACCAACGCATCGGGATCGAGAACGATCTGCTCGCCGGCCATAATGCTGGCGTTGTCGAAGGGGACGGCTCTCAGATGAGCGGCGTGCAGGCGGCGCAGTAGCTCGATGCTCGGATCAGCCGGGCCGGAGTGGCCGAGCAGGCGCAGGTAGCCGCCGACATCCATGTCAGCGAGCCTAGCGCCCAGGCCGATGGCCGCTTACGCGCAATCGCCAGCCTCAGCGGGCCGCGAGCGGCTCGCCGTCATCGCCCTCGCGGTCGCGGTCATCGGCTTCCTCGTCTTCGCGCCGAGGCTGAGGGCGCAGGGAGAGCAGCAGGGCGAGCCCTACGAGGATGGCCGCCGCGGGCCAGATCCACGACCAGTCGACCCGCAGCAGGTTGATGTTCCCATAGAGGAACACCAGCCCGAGCGTCGCGAACGCCAGTCCGGGAATCAGCGAGACGGCATCAAGGCGGTGGCGCTGCATCACGAGCCCTCCTCATCGAACAAGATCTCATCGCCGCCCGACCCGACCTCGTCGGGTTGCATCACGGTCACGCTGCCCACGCCCATCTGAATGTCCAGCGTCAGCGTGCCGCCGGTGCCGTCGCCCGGGACGGTCATCTCGCGGTGGAGTCCGGTGCCGTTCGCTTCCCTGCCGAGGAGGGAGACCTCGCCGGCATCAAGCGTCGCCGACGTGTGGATGTCCCAGCCCTGGGGCGCCAGCACGAGCAGCTCCCCGGCGCCGACCCGAACGGTCACTGTCTCCTCGCCCCGCTGGCTGGCCAGATCGGTGAGGTCCAGCACGGCCTCGCCCAGCCCGAGGTAGTACTCCTCTTGGAGGTCGTCCGTCGACGAAACGCTCCAGTAGCGCTCGCCGACGCCGCCGCGCATCGACAGGGATGTGCGCTCGATCAGGGCAGTCGGCACGAGCAGCAGTGCGAGCAGCAGGCCCAGGGCGATCAATCCGCGAGAGCGTCCGCGCCAGGCCCCGACGACCAGCCCGATCCCGGCGCCGGTGAGCGCCAGCGCCACGTAGCGGGTCGGCGTCATGAATACCTGCCCGGCGTTGTCCAGCATCGCGGCCAGGCCCAGCGCGACCAGCGTCATCGCGATTGTGAGCCGCCCCAGGACTGAGCGCGACCGCGGTTCGCGAGGGGACGGCGCCTGCCATGGCGCAGCCCCGTACATGGGTTGGCCGCCCGGCGGTGCGGGCGGCTGCGGCGGCTGCTCGAACGACGGCGCCGCCGCGCCCGGGCCCATCGGCGGCGGCGGCGACGCTTCCTGCGGGGTATGCGCTCCTAGTTGCGGCTGCCACGGCCCATCCTCAGGGCCAGCCCCAGGCGGCGGGGGAAGGTCGCCGCCTGGAGGGTGTGGATCGGCCGGTCGGCGCTGATCCCGACGAAGCAGGTACACGCCGAGCGCGATGAACACCAGGGCCCATGTCACCGCGGGACTCCACAGATCGATCTGCACGGCCAGGATCCACGCCGCCGTCAGAAGGAAGGCCACGCCCAGCCACGACGGGCCGTCGGCCATGCTGTCGAGTGCCTTCTGGGCCATCGGCTGGCCTCCCGAGCGCTCAGGCATCAGCGCCCAGCCGACGGCGTAGAGGATGAATCCCGCGCCACCGAAGAAGACCAGCGCCGCGAACCCGAGACGGACGAGCACGGGGTCGATGCTGAGGTGGTCGGCGATGCCGCTGGCGACTCCGGCTACCATCCTGCCCTCGCTGCGGCGGGTCAGCCGTCTGGCGCTGCTGCCCTCGGGCGTCTCGTCGTGCGGCAGGGCTGATCCGGGTGTTCCGAAGTGGTCGCCAGGCGTGCTCGTGGTGTCATCCACAGTGCTGGGCTCCTCGGGAAGATTGGCTTGTCCCGAGAAGCATGAGCTCGTCCCCGGCGCGCCCGCTATTGGGGATCACCCTGGGAGGACCCTGAGTCCACCGGGGGCGTTCAGGGTCATCCCCGCCTGACACGCCATGGCTCGCGTGAGAACATCGAGGCGGCACAGGCCGATCGCACGAGGAGCACGCCGTAGCCCAGAGCGTTGACAGGCCGGCCGACCCGTCGCTGTGGCGGGTCGGGCGCCTTGGCGCGCTCCGGCTGGGCCGCAGCCGCTCTGACCGCGTCGTCGCGGGTGTCGCGGGCGGGATCGCAGAACGCCTCGGCGTCGAGTCGGCGCTGGTCCGGCTGTGCTTCGTGGTTCTAACCATGGCGGGGGGAGCAGGCGCGGTCCTGTATGGCGTCGCCTGGGCGCTGTGGCCCGATGCGGAACCTGGGAGGACCCGCCGCGCGGTCGAGGGCGAGGACGAGCAGCGCGATCTTCAGAAGGCGGTCGCGCTCGGGCTGATCCTCCTCGGCGGTCTTCTTCTGCTTCGCGAGGTCGGCCTGTGGTTCGGCGACACAATCGTGTGGCCGGTGGCGCTGGCCGCGCTCGGGTCGGCGGTCATCTGGAGCCGCAGCGATGGCGACGGCCGCGCACGTCTGAGCCGAATCGCGGTGCTGTCCGGCAGGGTTCCCGCCGCCCGCCTGGTCATCGGTGCGCTCCTGGTGGGCGGGGGCATGGTGGTGTTCCTCGGCAACTACTCCCCGGCTGCGGCACGGGACGTCTTCCTGGCTGCGGCGGTGGCGGTGTCAGGGCTCAGCTTGATCTTCGGGCCGTGGCTGGCGCGGCTGGCTCGCCAGCTCAGCGATGAGCGCCGCGAGCGGATCCGCTCCGAGGAGCGGGCGGACATGGCCGCGCACCTGCATGATTCGGTGCTGCAGACGCTCGCCCTGATCCAGCGAGCTGAGAGCCCTCGTCAGATGTCGGCCCTGGCGCGCGTTCAGGAGCGTGAGCTGCGCGCATGGCTGTTCGGCCACACCGACCGTATGACGCCTGAGTTGCTCAGTGCGGCGATCGACGCGCTGGCCGGCAAGGTCGAGGAGCTGCACGGCGTGCCGATCGAGACGGTCGTGGTGGGCGACGGCCCGCTTGACGAGCGGACGCGCGCCGTCGTGCAGGCCTGCGGGGAGGCGATGATCAACGCCGCCCGGCACTCCGGAGCGGACTCAGTGGCGGTGTACGTCGAAGTGGAGCCGGATGCGGTGACGGCCTATGTGCGGGACGAGGGCAAAGGCTTCGACCCCGCGACCGTCGGCGAGGACCGGCGAGGCATCGCCGACTCGATTCGAGGGCGCCTAGAGCGCGTGGGGGGAGTCGCGACGATCGCCAGCGAGCCCGGGGCGGGCGCCGAAGTTCATCTGTGGGCGCCCAGGAGGCCGGTGTGACGATTCGCGCGAAGGTGTTTCTCGTCGATGATCACCAGCTGTTCCTCTCGGGTGTGCGCGCTGAGCTCAACGAGGATTTCGAGATCGTGGGCGAGGCCAGCGATGTCGACGAGGCCGTCGCGGGAATCCGCCGCACGTCGCCCGACGTGGTGCTGCTCGACGTGCATATGCCAGGCGGCGGCGGGCGGGCTGTCATCGATGCGGTGTCGCGTTCCCGTCCCGGCACCCGATTTCTCGCCCTGTCGGTCTCGGATGCCGCCGAGGACGTCATCGCGGTCGTCCGCGCGGGCGCCCGGGGCTACGTGACCAAGTCGATCGCCCCGCGCGATCTGGCCCTCGCGATCCGTCGAGTCCACGATGGCGACGCGGTGTTCTCGCCGCGCCTGGCCGGGTTCGTGCTGGATGCGTTCGCCGGCGACGCGCCGCAGCCTGTGGACCCTGAACTTGACCAGCTCACTGAGCGCGAGCGCGAGGTGCTGCGCCACATCGCGCGCGGCTACCCGTATAAGCAGGTCGCGCGACGGCTCAACATCTCGGTCAAGACCGTCGAGACGCACGTCTCCGCCGTGCTGCGCAAGCTGCAGCTGTCCAGTCGCCACGAGCTCAGCCGCTGGGCCGCCGACCGCCGCCTAGTGTGACGGCCTCAGCGGGCGAGACGGCTACTTGCCCTGCTTGACGATGGTGTCGATGGCGACCACCGCGGCGACCGCCAGGCTGCGCAGCGGGTCGCTCAGCCAGTCGTCGATCTGCACGACGTAGTTGTCGGCATTGGTGAACACCGACTTGGCCAGACCCTCCCACTTCTTGGTGACGCGGGCGACCTCCTGCCCATGGACGTCGCAGACCGCGAAGTCCCACGCCCGCCAGTTCTCCGCCTGCACCGAGCCGATCTCGGCCCCGGCGACGTCCTGGATGGCGAAGCGGGGCTTGCCGACGCGCAGCTGCTTTTGGACATGACCCAGCGTCGAGCCGTCCGGATGGCTGACGCTGACCCTCCAGCTGAACCACGGCTTGCTCAGCACCAGGGCCGGGATGCCGCTGGCGTCGCGGATCTCGAAGGCGATGGGGAGCAGCGGGTCGAGGCTGTTGGCGACCCGCAGGAGGCCCACGAGAGGACTCTGACCCACCTGGCGGATCTCGCCGACGCGCATTCCGTACTCGTCAAGCAAGCCGAATTCGACGCTGACCTCGACGAGTTTGGCTTTCTGGTTGATCACCAGCGTCGAGCGTGCGAGCAGAGGATGAATGGCCGTCACCGGGGTCTCCACCGAAGCCTCCTGGGACCTTTCGCTGGAAGGCGGGGAAGCCGCTGTCCAGTCTCTAGGAATGTCGGCCCGGCGTGGGGGACCTTGAACGCGCGCGGCGCGCTCCGCCGCGTTCCAGGTGGCAAGTCCGCTGATCCGAGGCGCCACTCCTTCGAGCCCGCGCGGCGCCGTGCGGCGTGAGGGGACTGGCGCCGTGCGGGGTGAGGGGACCGGCGCCGTGCGGCGTGAGGGAACTGGCGCCGTGCGGGGTGAGGGGACCGGCGCCCGCGCCACCCTGTAGATAGTGAGAGTCCCCGGTTCGGCTGTCCCTTTCGTCGTCTATCCGGCGGAACTGCACCCTCGACCAGCGAGTGCACGCGACGCACAGTCGCGCTCAGCGCATCAGCGGCGCACGGCAGCGCATCGGCAGCGCGTCAGCGGAGCGGCGCGGAGGGGGCGCTGGAAGCCGTCAGCGCGGGGGTGACCAGGGCCTGATTCGCCTGCCACTGCAGCAGCAGGTCGCGGTAGTGACGGCGTGCACGGCCGGCCGTTGCGCGAACGAGGGCGATGTTGACTCCTGCGCCCACCGCGCCGCCTACGATCGGCGCCGCTCGCGCCAGCTGGCGGTGGGTCAGCCGGCGCCCCAGCCCGTCTGCGACGCTGCGGGTCAGCGCGCCCGCGAGCTCTCGGCCGGACGGGTGCAAGATGGCGCGCGAAGACAGCTCCGAGACCAGGATGTTCGTCCCGCTGACCAGCACCTTGTTCACGCCGGCGGCGGCGAGTAGCCCGATCCGCAGGTTGACCGCTCCGTCCTCGGTCTCGGTTTCGAAACCGTACGAGTTCATCACCGCGCTGGTGGCGCGCACGATGAGCGCGAGCGAGCCGACGGTGTCCGCGGGCAGCGCGATCGGCAGCGTGAGGACGCCGCCGACGTTGGTGGCGAATCCTTGCGCCCCGGCAATCAGCGCATTGCTGCGGATGAACGACGAGGCCAGCGGGTCGAGCTGGATCACTGGGCGCAGCCGCAGGCTTGCGAGCGCCTCAGCGGCGTCGTGCCCGTACAGCGGGATCCCGCGCTTGGCCGCTTCGTTGAGGACGGTGGCGGGCCGAGTCTGGGCGGCCTCGATCAGGCGGTCGAGCGTCCGCGCGAGCACTCCGCTGCCGCTGGTCGCATCCTTGAGGAAGTCGCCCATCGCTTTCGAAGCCTAGCTTTCCACCGGCATCGGCCGCTGCGGCATCAGGCGCATCGGTGTGCGAGGATTCCGCACCATGTCGAACTCAGCCGCACCCGCCGCCAAGTCCCAGCGAACACCTCGCAAGGACATCCTGACCCCCCAGTCAGAGGACTTCCCGCGCTGGTACCAGGACGTCGTCGCCAAGGCCGAGATGGCCGAGAACGGCCCGGTCCGCGGGACGATGATCATCAAGCCGTGGGGCTATGCCATCTGGGAGCACATCCAGGCCGAGATGGACGCGCGCATCAAGGCCACCGGTCACGAGAACGTCTACTTCCCGATGCTGATCCCGCACTCATTCCTCCAGCGCGAAGCCCAGCACGTGGAGGGGTTCAGCCCGGAGCTGGCGATCGTCACGCACGGCGGCGGCGAGGAGCTGGCCGAGCCCCTGGTCGTGCGCCCCACGTCAGAGACGACCATCGGCGATGCGATGTCGCGCTGGGTCCAGGGCTATCGCGATCTGCCGCTGCTGCTGAACCAGTGGGCGAACATCGTGCGCTGGGAACTGCGACCGCGGCTGTTCCTGCGGACCACGGAGTTCCTCTGGCAGGAGGGCCATACCGCCCACGCCACCTGGGACGAGGCGCAGGCGGAGACGTTGAAGATCCTCACCGAGGTCTACGACGACGTGATCCGCGGCGTGCTTGCGATTCCGAGCATGCTGGGCCGCAAGACGGTGCGCGAGCGGTTCGCCGGCGCGGTCGTCACGTACACCCTCGAGGCCCTCATGCGCGACGGCAAGGCGCTGCAGATGGGCACGAGCCACAACCTCGGGCAGAACTTCGCCAACGCCTTCGGCATCGAGTTCACCGACGCCGGCGGCGAGCGTCAGCATGCCTTCACTACCTCGTGGGGCGTCTCCACTCGCGTCGTGGGCGGGCTGATCATGAGCCACGGCGACGACGCAGGGCTCCGGCTCCCGCCGCTGGTCGCGCCAGTCCAGGCCGTCGTCCTGGCGGTCAAGGAGGAGGCGATCGACGCATGCAGCCAGATCGCTGAGCGCCTCCGCGCCGCAGGTGTGCGGGCGCGCGTCGACGACCGGACCGCTCAGTCGTTCGGCCGGCGCGCGGTGGAGTGGGAGCTCAAGGGAGTGCCGGTGCGTCTGGAGATCGGCCCCCGCGACCTGGCCGAGGGAAAGGCAACGCTCGTGCGCCGCGACCAGGACGGGAAGGACACGCTGAGCCTGGACTCCGTCGTCCAGGCGATTCCCAGACTGCTCGACGAGATCCAGTCGGGGCTGCTCGCGCAGGCTCTCCGTCTGCGAGAGGACGCCACCCAGGACGTCGAGGGCCTTGAGGAAATCGACGGGTCCGGGTTCTTCCGCATCCCCTGGGAGCGTGTCGGCGACGAGGGCGAGGCGCAGCTCAACGCGTCCGGCTACAGCGTTCGGTGCCTCGTCACGGCCGATGGCGGCATTCCGGAAGCCGAGCAGGAAGACGACCTGATCGCCTACGTCGCGAAGGCGTACTGAGAGGGCGACTCATCCCGGTGCCCATTCCAGAGCAGAAAGCTATGTGGTGACGTTCACCCTCCTGCTGGTCGCTGGCCTGGGGGCCTTCGCGCTGCTGGTCGGCAAGATCGCCAAGCGATTCGTCCCGGAGATCGTCGTGTTCCTGGCACTGGGGCTGCTGATCGGTCCTGACGGCCCCTTCAGGCTGATCAATGGCGGCAATATCCGGTCACTCAACTTGGTCACGCAGGTCGCCCTCGCCGCGATCATCTTCCTGATCGGCGACCGCATGCGCCTCGATGAGCTCAGGGGCGCTCGGCATGTGCTGCTTCCCCTCAATGCGGCCCAGATGATCGCGACTGGGGCGGTCGTCTTCTTCGCGACTCGGTGGGCCGGCGCCGATGCCAGGGCGGCGCTGGTGCTCGCCTTGATCGCGGCCGAGACGGGCGTGCTGACGATCACCGCCACGGTCTCCGAATCCAGGGCGGCGGGCGCCTTCACGGACCTGCTCGTCGCCTCGGTCGGGGTCACGAACGTCGTCACCGCCGCCGTGTTCGGCCTGGCGTTCCCGTTCGTCCTCGCCAGCACCGGCGACAGCGGCTCGGTGCTGGACACGGCCGCCGTGTTCGGGCAGATCGTGCTTGCATCCACGGTCATCGGCCTGGCCGGCGGCTGGCTCCTGCGCACCTTCGGCCGGATGTTCGAGACGTCGGGCGAGCTCCTGCTGTTTCTGCTGATCGTCGTCACCGGCATCGCCGGCGCCTCGATCGCGGTGAGCGGCTCTGTCGTCGTCAGCGCCCTGATCGCCGGGCTGTACGTGGCGAACACCAGCCCGTGGATGGCCGATCGGCTGTTCGCGGCAATCCGGGTGCTGGAGGCGCCGATCTATCTGGTGTTCTTCGTGGTGGCGGGCGCCAGCATCCATCTCGGCGAGCTCGCCGCGGTCGGCGCCATCGGCGCCGCCTACATACTGGCCCGAGGGCTGGGCAAGGTCGGCGGCTCGGCTCTGGGAGGCGCGCTGTCCATGTCGGGGCGCGACGCCAAGGTCGGCCTCAGGACTGGCCTGGCGCTCCTGCCCCACGCCGGCATGGCGATCGCGCTCGTGGCCTTCGTCGTCGAGCAGTCCCCGGTGCTGGGCGAGAGCGTCTCGCCGGTCGTGCTCGGCTCCGTGATCGTGTTCGAGCTGTCAGGCCCGCTGTTCGCCCGCCGGGCGCTGCGCGCGTCGGGCGAGGCGGGAACCGCCAGCCGGGCCCACGCGACGCCCCTGCCTGAGCTCGTCACTGCGCGGACGTTCCGCAAGGTGCTGATCCCGGTCGGAAACGTCGAGGTTCGTCTGCCTCGGCTGGCGTTTCTGCTGGACTTGGTCACCAACATCGGGGCCGACCTGGTCGTGGTTCATGTATCCCAGCCGGGCACCGGGCTGCGGTCCCACGAGGAACCAGACGTGCTGAGGCTCGTCCGGCGGATCGCGCAGGAGCGCAACGTCGCCTGCCGTGCCGTCCACGTCGAATCGGAGCGGATCGCCGCCGAGATCGTTCGGGTCAGCGAGGAGGAGTCCGCTGATCTGATCATCATGGGCGAACCGGTCCGGATGTCGCTGCTCGAGCCCTCCCGCTGGGGGCTGGTGGCTCAGCGGGTCGTCGGGGAGGCCTCGATGCCCGTCCTGGTCTATCCCGTCGATCCCAGCGACCCGCAGCACGTGCCCAGCGCATACCTGCGCAAAGCCAGCAAGGCTGTCAGCGCGGACGCCAAGGCCGGCAACGCTCCCGCGGAAGAGCCCGCAGACGGCGACGAGCCGACGGCAGCGGGGTCCGCGATCCATGAGGACTCAGCGGCGGCCGAGAAGGAAGAGGCACCGCAGCTGGGGCGCCGCAGCTCGCCTCCTGCGTAGGTCACCGGTCCGCATCGTGTTGAGGTCTGGCAAGCTGTCCCAGGGCTACACTTCAGGCAATCGGAGTCGGTCTGAGGAGGCGGTGGCGTGGAGTTCAGCACGGCGACGCTGGGCTGGCTGGCCATCGCCGCGATCGCGGCCGCCGTGGCCGCGGCTGCTCTCGGCATTGCGGCGCTGCTTGGACAGGCCCGGGTCCGCAAGGCGTACTCGATGTTCTCGATGGGCAGCCGCGACGACGTGCTCACGCTGCTGCAGCGCCACATCGACGAGGTGCGCCGCCTGCGCACGGACGTCGGTGGGTTGCACGACTACGCCGAGGAGCTCCGTCGCCTCATCAGCGAGCGCGTGAGCAACGTCGCTGCGGTGCGCTATGACGCCTTCGAGGAGATGGGCGGTCATCTGTCGTTCTCAGCTGCGCTGCTCGATGAGCATGGCGACGGCATCGTGCTGACGTCGATCAACGGCCGAACTGACACCCGCACCTATGCCAAGCCAGTGGTGTCGGGCAACAGCCGCCACAACCTGTCCGACGAGGAGAAGCAGGCGATCCACCAGGCGATGGCGCCGGAGCGCGCGGGGCGGCGCCTGGCAGCGGGCGGCGGCGCCATCCCGCGGGCATCCTGAGCTCATGACCGGCGTCGAGGGCGTCGAGCACGGCGACGGCGACGCCGACCGCCGTGACGGCGCGGTGGCCTTTCTCGGGCCGGAGGGGACGTTCACCTCCGAGGCTGCTCGCCGCGCTGCGCCGCAGGCCCCGCGCCAGCCGCTGCCGACGATCGATGCGGTGATCGATGCGGTGCGCAGCGGAGACGCCGACCTCGGCGTCGTGCCGATCGAGAACTCGATCGAGGGCTCGGTGAACCTGACTCTCGACGCGCTCGCGTTCGGCCCACCGGGCGTCTTCATCGCCGCCGAGATCACCATTCCGATCTCGATCTGCCTGCTCGGCCAGCCGGGCGCGCGCCTTGCTGACATCAGCGTCGTCCGCAGTCAGCCGCACGCGCTCGCGCAATGCCGCAACTGGCTGGCGGGAAATCTCGCGCAGGCCGCATTCGAGGCGACCACCTCGACTGCAGAGGCGGCGCGCCGCGCGGGTGAGGGGGATGCCACCGCTGCCGCGCTCGGCACCGAGCTGGCCGCGCAGCGCTACGGCCTTGAGGTCCTGGCCAGCGACATCCAGGACTACGCGGGCAACCAGACCCGGTTCGCGGTGCTGCGCCGACGGCTCGCCGCCCCGACGGGCGCGGACAAGACCTCGCTGGTGGTGTTCTTCGGAGAGGACCGCCCCGGGCTTCTGCTGCGGATTCTCGACGAGTTCGCTCTGCGCGGGATCAACCTGACCAAGATCGAGTCGCGCCCGACGAAACAGCAGCTCGGCGAGTACTGCATCTTCATCGACTGCGCCGGGCACCCAGTCGAGGCGCGCGTCGGGGAGGCGATGCGCAGCGTCCATCGGCACGTCGCCGAGCTGCGAGTGCTCGGCGCCTATCCTCGGGCGGACGGCCTTCGGGAGGGGCCCGCGGCAGCCGATTCCGACGGCGCCTACGCCGGCGCCGGCGACTGGTACGAGGCACTTCTCAAGCAGGTGGATCCGGGGTGATCGTCGGCGGGGAACTTTGCCGGTGGCACCTCGGCGGCTAGTCTCACGGGATGCCCGAGCTTGCGTACTCGGCGTGAGTGCGCCTGGCGGCGCGGCGCTGGATAGCGCCCTTTCCTCGCCCCCAGGCGGCCCCGCCGGCCGGCCTCGGCGCCAGCGCCTGCTCTCTGCGGCCCTGGCGCTGATTCTTGGGCTTTCCATCCTCTGCGAGCCGGCTTTCGCCGCGGAGGCGCCGTCAGATGATCAGCTGCGCTCCGAACTTGAGCGTGTGCGGCAAGAGCGCGAAGGTCTTTCGGGTGAGCTGAGCGAAGTGGAGCAGCGCCAGCGGGAGCTGTCGTCGCACTTGCAGGCGGCCACCGACCGCGTCGCCGAGCTGGATGCGGAGCTGGGCCGGCTGCTCAACGAGACTGAGGCGCTGACTGCAGAGGTCGCTGACCTCGAGGCGCAGATGGCCACCGCGGCCGAAGGGCTGCGCGGCCGAATCCGCGAGCTTTACAAGGGCGCGGGCGCCCCGCCGCTGCTTGAGTTCGCGATCGGCGATTCTCCCGAGGACCTGACTCGGCGCAGCGGCTACCTCATGGCGCTATCGCGCCACGACCAGACCGAGCTCGAGGTCGCAGTCGGGATCGGGCGGATCCTGGCGCGCCGCCGCGGGGAGCTGGACGCGGCCACCGCTGCCACGCAGGAGGTCGCCGCGCAGGCCCGCGACGCGCGCGCCGAGCTAGACCTGCGCCTTGCCCAGTCCGCGGAGCTTGCGGCCCAGGTGCAGAGCGAGATCGCGACCAGGGATGTTCAGGGACAGGCGCTGGTCGCCGAGCTCGACGAGCGCCAGCGCCAGCGCGAGGAGGCCGCCCGTCTCGAGCGCGAGCGCCAGGCCGAGGCTGCCCGCCAGGCGCGCGAGCGGGAGCTGGCCGAGCTCGAGCGCCAGCGGCAGGCCGAGCAGCAGGCCGCGGCCGCGCCGGTCTCCTCCGGCGGGACCGCTGCGCCGGCGAATCCGGCGCCGCCTCCGGCCACGGGCGGGATGGTCTGCCCGCAGGATCATCCGCGCTCGTTCAGCGACACCTGGGGCGCGCCCCGCAGCGGCGGCCGCCGTCACCGCGGGACCGACATCTTCGGCGCGCGCGGCGGCGCCGTCTTCGCCATCACCGGCGGCGTGGTGCAGTCCGCCAGGAGCGGCGCGCTGTCGGGGCTGTTCCTGTCGCTGCGCGGCGACGACGGCCACGTCTACTGGTACATGCATCTGCAGGACTTCGTCGCCTCGCCCGGCCAGCGGGTCGGCGCCGGCGAGCTGATCGCGCACAACGGGGACACCGGCAACGCGCGGGGAACCACCCCGCACATCCACTTCGAGTACCACCCGGGAGGCGGAGTCGCGGTCAATCCGTATCCGCTGCTGCGGCAGGTGTGCGGCTAGCGCGCCGAGACCGGCGCCCGGGCCGAGGGGGCAGATCCGAGTGAACTTTCGAGGTGCTGCGCCAGAGTCCATGATGCGGCGATGACCTACCGCGTCCTGCTTGCCATCGTCGGCGTCATCGCAGTGACGGCGGTCGGCGGCATGACGCTGCTGCGACCCGTCGCGCCGCCCGCTCCGCCCGACGAGCAGGCAGTCCAGTCCACCGATCTCGTGAACGCCACGCTTCTCGAGGTCACCACGCTCGCCGAGGATGAGGAACTCGGGCTGCTGCCCGGCGCCACCGTGGTCGAGATCACCGCGCGGCTCGAGGACAGCGGCGAGACGGTCACGTTCGAGACCGCCGATGAGACCGGCGGCACGTACGCGGCCGGCCAGCGCGTGCGGCTCGCCGCGATCGCGCAGGAGGGCCAGGAGACCGCCTACTTCGTCAGCGATTTCCGGCGCGGCGGGCCGATGGCGGTCCTGACGGTGCTGTTCGTGGCCGCGGTGCTCGGCTTCGCGCGCCTCCAAGGGCTGCGCGCCCTGCTGGGTCTGGCGATCACGTTCGCGGTCATCATCTGGTTCATCGTCCCCGCGATCCTCGGGGGCCGCAGCCCTGTCGCGGTGGCGGTCGTCGGGGCGCTCGGGATCATGATCGTCACGCTGTACCTGTCACACGGTGTGGGCCGCAAGACGACCGCGGCCGTGGTCGGCACGGCCGCGGCGCTGCTGGCGACCGCCGCGCTTGCGGCGCTGTTCGTCGACCTAGCCCGTATCACGGGCCTGGCCAGCGAGGAGGCGCGCCAGGCGAACTTCCAGGTCGGCGGCCTCAGCCTGCAGGGCCTCCTGCTGGCGGGGATCATCATCGGCGGACTGGGCGTTCTGGACGACGTCACCCTGTCGCAGGCCTCGACGGTGTTCGAACTGCGGCGCGCCAACCCGCGCCTGGGCTTCAATGGGCTGATGCGCGGCGCGCTGACCGTCGGGCGCGATCACATCGCGGCGACGGTGAACACGCTGTTCCTGGCCTACGCCGGCGCGTCGCTGCCGCTGCTGATCCTGTTCACCAGCAGCGTCGACTCGGCCACGACGATCGTGACCGCCGAAGTGGTGGCGGTGGAGGTCGTGCGGACCCTGGTGGGCTCGATCGGCCTGATCGCCGCGGTGCCGCTGACAACGGCGCTGGCGGCGGCGCTGGCTTCTGCGGAGCCAGACGCCGTTTCGCGCGAAACGATCGAGGGTGCGCATGGGCAGCTGCATTCAGCGCCCCCCGCGGCCGCTGCGGCGCCTGCGCCGGGTCATTCCGCGCCCGCCCAGCCTCCTGCGGCGCCTGCGGCCGATCCTGGGGCGCCTGCTTCGCCCGACATCGCAGCGGGGACCGCCTCCCCGGACGAACGGGGGGAGTTAGGGATGGATCCAGACTCGCCGCCGGTGCTCGGGCCTGAGGCTGACGAGGATGAGCTGTGGATCCAGCGGCTCCGACAGGCCTACCGACTGCCCTCGAAGACCCCGCCGCCCCATGAGGGCCAGGGGCGCTGATGGACTGGAAAGCACTGGCGACCGTGTTCGCGGCGCTTCTTCTCGCCGAGCTGGGCGACAAGACTCAGCTGGCCGTCATCTCATTCACCGCGCAAGCCTCGCGCTGATCGCCTCGACCCTGCTGACCGTGCTGGTCGGCCAGCCGCTCTGCGCGTCGTCCCGGCGGACTATCTGCGGCTCGCGGCTGCCGTCGTGTTCGTGGTGGTCGGCGTCCTCGCCGGCAGCGGCGCCATTACGTGCTGTCTCCTAATATTCTGCGCTGCACACGTATAAGCGGCATCCCGCTGACTTCCGCCTCAAGTGTGTTCATGGAGTGACGACTTTTCTCAGGAGCGCCGGCGCGGTGGTGTTCGCTGGGGAATCGAGGAGATGCCGAGATGGAGCTTGTCGCTGGCGCCGATCTGGGGGCGAATCAGATCGTCGTGTCGCTCGTCGAGGATCACGACGTCGTCGAGCGCGTCGCCGTCTCCACGCCCGAGGAAGGGCCCATTGCGGTGGTCAGCGCGATCGTCGAGGGCATGTCCCAACTGCCTGGCGAGCCTGCGGCCTTGGGCGTGTGCGCGCAGGGGCCGGTGCGCGAGGGTGTGGTGCTCACCTCCCCGAACCTCCTCGGATGGGAGCAGCCTGTGCCGCTGGCGCGTCTGCTCCACGAAGCGCTCGAGATGCCGATCGCGGTGGAGAATGACGCGACCGCGTTCACGATCGGCGAGTGGGTCGCCGGCGCGGCGCGCGGCGCCGTGCATGTGCTCGGCGTCGCCTTCGGCACGGGGATCGGCGGCGGGCTGGTGCTCGACGCTCGCCCTTATCGAGGCCTCAACGGCGCTGCGGGCGAGTTCGGGCACATGTGCGTGCGCGCCAACGGCGCGCTGTGCGGCTGCGGCCGACGCGGCTGCGTCGAGGCGTACGCCGGGCGAGCGTCGATGGAGATGATGGTTGAGGTGGCGGTGACCGCCGGTCGCAAGACGCTGCTGGAGGACATCCGTCGCGAGCACGGCAAGCGGCGGCTCAGCTCTGACATCTGGGTGGAGGCGCTCCGCCGCGGAGACGCCTTGGCATCGGAGATCATCGACGACGCGATCATGGCAGTCGGCGCCGCGGTCGGCGCCGTGGTGAATCTGCTGGACGTCGAGCGGGTGGTGATCGGCGGTGCTCTGGCGGCCAACCTCGGCCCGGTGATTGCCCAGCGGATCACGGAGGCGGCTCGGCCTCATCTGGTCATCGGCGCCGCGGAGGGCCAGGTGGTGCTGGCGGAGCTCGGCGCAGACGCCGCTCCCCTCGGCGCTGCGATCGTCGCCCGGGAGCTGCTGGCCGCCAAAGGCCTCGCCGCGACGGTCTGATCGCGCGCTCGCAGTTCCGCGAGCGGCGAATCGCAAGACCTCGCGCGTGAAGCGCAGTGCGCCGGAACGCCGCTGATAGCCTGCGCGCCGTGATCGACATCCGACTCGCACGCGACGACCCAGAGGCGCTCGCTTCGGTGCTTGCCCGCCGCGGGGTTTCCCGCGACGTCGTCGACCGGCTGCATCACCTCGATGCCCAGCGCCGCGCTCTGATCACGACCGCGGACGAGCTGCGGGCGCGCCAGCGCCAGCTCGGGCGCGAGGTCGGCGCGGCCTCGTCGCCGCAGGAGCGGGAGCAGCTGATCGCGGAGGTCAAAGAGGTCTCTTCGAAGCTCGAGGAGCTGCAGCCCGCGGAGGCGGCCGTGGGAGATCAGCTCGAACAGCTGCTCGCGGTCATCCCCAACCTGCCGCATCCGGATGCCCCTGACGGCGACAGCGACGAGGATGCAGTCGAGGTTGATCGATTCGGCAAGATGCCCGAATTCGACTTCCCGGCGCGGGACCATCTCGAGATCGGCGAGTCCCGCGGGATGATCGATGTCGCCAGAGCGGCCAAGGTGTCAGGCAGCCGGTTCGCCTACCTGCTCAGGGATGCGGTGCTGCTCGAGCTCGCCCTGATCCGTTATGCGCTGGACCGCGCGACGGCGGCGGGCTTCGTGCCCGTCATCCCGCCTGTGCTGACTCGCGCCGAGGCGCTGTTCGGAACCGGCTTTCTCCCCGACAGCGAGGACTTGCTCTACGAGGTCCCCCGCGACGAGCTGTACCTGAGCGGCACGTCCGAGGTGGCGCTGGCCGGGATGCACATGGACGAGATCCTCGCTGCCGAGGATCTCCCCGTGCGCTATGCAGGGCTGTCGACCTGCTTCCGCCGTGAGGCCGGGGCCTACGGCAAGGACACCCGCGGCATCTTCCGCGTGCACCAGTTCGACAAGGTGGAGATGTTCTCGTTCGTGGCGCCCGACCAGTCGGAGGCGGAGCATCAGCGGCTGCGGGATATCCAGGTCGATATCCTGGCGGGGCTCGGTCTTCACGGGCGTGTGGTCGACATCGCCGCCGGCGACCTCGGGGCGTCGGCGGCGCGCAAGTTTGATATCGAGGTATGGCTGCCGGGGCAAGGCGCGTACCGGGAGCTTACGAGCGCATCGAACTGCACTGATTATCAAGCTCGTCGGCTAAAGTGCCGCTACCGCGCTGACGAGGGAGAGACCGTGATGGTGCACACCCTCAATGGAACCGCCTGCGCGGTGGGGCGTACGATGATCGCAGTGTTCGAGACCCATCAGCGCGCTGATGGGACCGTGGCCGTGCCGGGCGTGCTGCAACCCTATTTCGGGTCGGAGGAGATGGGCTGATGAGCCTCGTTGCTGGCGTCGACTTCGGCGGCACAAAGATCGCGATTGCACTGCTCGATGAGGACTACAACATCCTCGATCGCGTGCGGACCAAGACGCCTGAGGAAGGCCCTGAGGCGGTCGTTGAATCGATCGTCGAAGGCATCCACAAGCTCTCGGATAAGCCCGACGCTGTGGGCGTCGGCGCTCCAGGCCTGACCAACGATGGCGTGGTGCTCATGGCCGAGAACCTCCTCGGCTGGGGCAACCCGGTCCCGCTGGCAGACCTGCTCGGCGAGGTGCTCAGCGTCCCGGTCGCCGTCGGCAACGACGCGAACGTGTTCACCGTCGGCGAGTTTGCCGCCGGCGCCGGCCGTGGAGCGAAGAACCTGCTGGGCGTGTCCTTCGGCACTGGTATCGGCGGCGGCCTCGTTCTGGACGGCCACCCCTACTCGGGGACGTACGGCGGCGCAGGAGAGTTCGGCCACATGTGCGTGCGCGCCAACGGGGCGCTGTGCGGCTGCGGGCGACGCGGCTGCGTCGAGGCCTACGCGGGGCGCGCCTCGATGGAGTTGGTGGTCGAGGTCGCCGTTGCGGGCGGGCGACAGACCGCGCTGGAGACGATCCGCCGCGAGCAGGGTAAGCGCCGGTTGACGTCCGGCGTGTGGGCAGAGGCGCTGAAGCAGGGCGATCGGCTGGCTGCCGAGGTGCTCGACGAGGCGATCTCCGCCGTGGGCGCCGCGGTCGGCGCCGTGATCAACATGCTGGATCTCGATCGCGTGGTCGTTGGCGGCGGGCTGGCTGAGAAGCTTGGCCAGGACCTGCCAGACCGCATCGGCGACGCGGCGCGCCCCTACCTGCTGGATCATCACGCGGAGCGCAAGATCCTCCTGGCTGAGCTGGGCGACGACTCCGGCGCGGTGGGCGCGGCAGCGCTCGCTCGTGAGGTGATGGCTTCCTAGCTTGCCCCGGGTGAGGCCCATCGCACCGGTAGCTGGCTAGTCAGATGACGTGGCGGGCTCGTCTGCGCGGAACTCCATCGATTCGCGTCCGCATGCCGGGCAGTTCGCACTCCTCGGTTGCGTGGAACCCTGAGTTTCGACATAGAACCAGCGCACGCAGTCGCCGCAACGCGCCCAAAGACCCATCTGATCTCCTGAATAACGCACTCGGCAATAACGCACTCGGCTGACTTCCCACCGCCGGAGTCCGAGGTCCAGGGACGCGACGGGGGGATGATTGACGATCTCGGCCTGACGGTCAAGTGGCGCGTCTCCGCCCTGTCATGCGTGATGAGCAGCACGTTTGGGGCAGCCACGAGCGGCAATCCCTGCC
>DATKBU010000193.1:0-2662 GCA_035513815.1 Egibacteraceae bacterium | reverse complement strand
GTCATCGATCAGCGTCGTGAAGTCCAGCCGCGCGCTCCCCTGGCCGTCGAGGATCGACCCCGCCCCGTTCACCGTCACGAGTCCGGGCGGATTTTGGATCACGTCGCCCCACAGCACGGGCGCGCCTTCGGGCCTTAGGTTCGGCAGCGGCTGGCCGGCGGCTGTGGCGCAGTCCTGCGCCCACGCCGGCCACTCGTCGAGCCCGCCCAGGTCGACCCGCGCAACCAGTGCCCCCTGCTGTCCGGGCATCACGTTGACTATGCCCTTCTCTCTTGTGAACGGCTCACCCGCCACCTTCACCGTCCACGGTCTGATCGCTGAGACGACGGTGGCGACAGTGCCGACCACGGCGGCGACCCTTGCGATCATGTCGACGACCTTCTGGGTGACGGTCTTGATCAGGCGGGTGACAACGACCTCCAGCGCGCTCACGACAAAGTTCCAGATCGCGGCGAAGAACCCGCCGACGCCGCCCGACTCACCCAGCCGCAGGGCGTCGAACACGCTGCGCAGCGCCGTATCGATGAAGTTCTGGACTGCGGAGCATGGGCCCGAGCCGACCTGATCCGCCACTGGCGGTGGCGGCGGCGGGACCGGTGCGACCATGGCCATTGGCCGCCCACCCCGGCCAGGAGCCGGGGTGAGGCCGGCATGCTCAGCTGCGGTTCCGCCGGCTGGCGTCGCCCGCTCGCGGATTACGTCGGCGGTGAACAGTACGAGGACGAGCTGCGGGTAGGCGACTTCAGACGCTCGCTCGAGCTGCTGGTCGCCCATCAAGCGTCGTGACAGCTCGGCGCCCGGGGTGTCCGCCTCCTTGACATAGCCGGCCACGACATACGAGGCGGGCGGGAGCTCCTCGTCCGGCTCGAATAGCGCATCCAGCTCGGTACCGGGGATGCCGCCGCCGGCGCTGGCCTCCAACGCCATCGCCCGGACCTGGTCGCGCAGCAGGGCCAGCGGTGAGGCGGGCGCCGCAACCGGCCTCAGCGGCTGTTCGTCGTCGGAGTCGGCGTAGGTGGCGACACCGGACCGAGCAAGGACGTCGATGGCGGCGGCGACGTTGCGATCGCCGAACGGCTGCCCGCGCAGCGTCTCAAGGGTGCGGTCCTGCGACCACAGCAAGACCCCCGCGCCTACGACGACCACCCCGAGGACGACGACCGCGACAGCGAAGATGGTTCGGCGGCCCGTTCCCCTCTCGCGCACGCCGGAAGACTAGCGCCGCGCCACGGGTTCGTTGTGTCGTACGCGCGACAGCCGGCGCGTCGTCAACGCCTGCAGCCGACCAGGCACCAGCGGTGGGCCTAAGCCTCGCGGGCCGCCACGCGGATGGTCTCCACCGCCAGCGGGTTCTCCAGCGCCGATAGGTCGCCCGGGTCAGTGCCCAGGTAAGCGGCCCGCGCCACGCGGCGCATCAACTTGCCTGATCGCGTCCGGGGCAGATCGGTGACCACGTGGACCGCCTCCGGCCGGAGCGCCTTGCCGAGCTGCTCGACGACCTTGTCGGATATGGAGGGGCGCAAGTCGGGGTCGTCGGTTTCACCCGGCCGGAGGCGGACGAAGACCACGATCGCCTCGCCCTTGATCTCGTGCGGGACACCCACGGCCGCTGCCTCCAGCACGGCCGAGTGAGCCGCCGCCGCACTTTCCACCTCGGCCGGTCCAACGCGTTTGCCGGCAACTTTCAGCGTGTCGTCGGAGCGACCCTGTATGAACCAGTAGCCGTCCTCGTCGACCATCGCCCAATCGCCATGCACCCAGGTGCCGGGGAAGCGCGACCAGTAGGTATCCAGGTAGCGCTCGGGATCCTGCCAGAAGCCGCGGGTCATGCCCGGCAGCGGCTGGCGCAGCACCAGCTCGCCGACCTCGCCGCGAACACTGCTGCCGGTCGCGTCGACGACGTCGGCCGCCGCGCCCACCGACGGTCCCCCGAACGAGCTCGGCTTGATCGGCGTCAGCAGGTTGCAGCAGACGATGCCGCCGCTGACCTCCGTCCCGCCGCTGTAGTTGACCAGCGGCAGCCGCTCTCCGCCGATCTCGCGGAAGAACCACCACCACGCCTCCGGATTCCAGGGCTCGCCGGTGGAGCCCAGCACGCGCAGGGGCGACAGATCGTGGCCTCGAACGGGGTCTACTCCGTGCGCCATGAGGGCGCGGATGACGGTCGGTGAGAGGCCGAGATGGGTCACGCTGTGGCGGGCCACCAGCGCCCAAAGTCGGTCGGGGGAGGGGTGATCGGGCGCCCCTTCGTAGAGCACCAGCTCGGCGCCCAGCAGGAGCGCGCCCGAGATCGCCCACGGGCCCATCATCCAGCCAAGGTCGGTGAACCAGAAGAGGCGGTCGCCGGGACCCAGGTCGAAGCAGTGGGCGAGGTCCTGTGCTCCCTTGATGGGGAAGCCGCCGTGGACGTGGACGGCGCCATTCGGCCGGCCGGTCGTGCCCGAGGTGTAGATGATCATGTACGGCGTCTCGGGATCGGTTTCCGGCGTGTCGGTAAGCGGGTCATCGACCGCCCTCATTTCGTCCGACCACCAGTGGTCCCGGCCTTCAACCCAGCCTTCGGACGGTCGATCCTCCGCCAGCCGGCCGACTACCAGCACGGTCTCGACGGTCGGCGACTGCTCGACTGCCGCGTCGGCGGTCGCCTTCATCGGCACGCGCG
>DATKBU010000192.1:0-15595 GCA_035513815.1 Egibacteraceae bacterium | reverse complement strand
ATCAGGATTCTGCTTATGCAGAACATTCGTGATCGCCGCCGTCAACGTCGTCTTCCCATGATCGATATGGCCGATCGTCCCGACATTCAAATGCGGCTTCGTCCGCTCGAACTTGCTCTTGGCCATAACCTCATCTCTCCTGTGCTCTGCAAACGGCGGGTCAGACTGGATTCGCTACGAGCCCGTCACCTTGGCGACGATCTCGGCGGCGAGGGAGGCCGGGACCTCTTCATAGCCGCTGAACTGCATGGTGTAGGTGGCGCGGCCCTGCGTCTTCGATCGCAAGTCGGTGGCGTAGCCGAACATCTCCGCAAGCGGCACCTGGGCGGTGATGACTTGCGAGTTGCCCCGCGAGCCCATGTTGCCGATCTTGCCGCGGCGCGAGGTGAGGTCTCCGATGACATCGCCCATGTAGTCCTCGGGCGTGACGACCTCGACGTCGAAGATCGGTTCGAGCAGCGTCAGGCCGGCCCGGCGGGCCGCTTCCTTCAGCGCCATGGAGCCGGCGATCTTGAACGACATCTCCGAGGAGTCGACCTCGTGGTAGTTGCCGTCGGTGAGGATCGCGCGGATGTCGACCAGCGGGTAGCCGGCGAGCACGCCGCCCTCCATGGCGTCGCGGATGCCATGGTCCACCGACGGGATGAACTCCTTGGGGATCGACCCGCCCTTGATCTTGTCGCTGAACTCATAGCCGCCGACCGCGCCCGTCTCGGGGTCAACCCGGGGCTCCTCGGCGAGGGCGCCGGTGGGCTCGAGGGTGATCTCGATTTCGGCGAACTGCCCGGAGCCGCCGGTCTGGCGCTTGAAGCGCAGCAGGTGGTCGACGATCGGGCGCTTGATGGTCTCGCGATAGGCGACCTGCGGCTTGCCGACGTTGGCGTCGACCTTGAACTCGCGCAGCAGGCGGTCGACGAGCACCTCGAGGTGCAGCTCGCCCATGCCGCCGATGATCGTCTGGCCGGTCTCATCGTCCGTGCGAACCTTGAAGGTGGGGTCCTCCTCGGCCAGCTTCTGCAGGCTGGTGCCCAGCTTCTGCTGGTCGGCCTTCGTTTTCGGCTCGATGGCGATGTGGATCACCGGCTCGGGGAAGTCCATGGTCTCCAGCAGCACCGGCGCATCCGACGAGCACAGCGTGTCGCCGGTGGTCGTGTGCTTGAGTCCGACGGCCGCCACGATGTCGCCGGTGAACGCGGCGTCGCGGTCCTCCCGGTGGTTGGAGTGCATCTGCAGGATGCGCCCGAAGCGCTCCTTGCGGTCCTTGGTCGAGTTGACGACCGCCTCGCCCTGGTCGACCTGGCCTGAGTACACCCGAAAGTACGTGAGCTTCCCGACGTAGGGGTCAGTCTGGATCTTGAACGCCAGGGCCGAGAACGGCTCGGTGTCATCCGCCTTGCGCTCGATGATCTCGCCGTTCTTCACGTCCTTGCCCTGGACCGGCGGGATGTCGATCGGCGAGGGCAGATAGGCGACCACGGCATCGAGCAGAAGCTGGACGCCCTTGTTCTTGAACGCGCTGCCGCACAGCACCGGCGTGATGGTGCCCGCCAGCGTGGCGGCGCGGATCGCCTCGACGATCTCGTCGCGGGTGATCTCCTCCTCGCCGACGAACTTCTCCAGCAGCACCTCGTCGCTCTCGGCGACCGCCTCGATCAGCCGGCCGCGATAGTCAGCGGCCTGGTCAGCGAGCTCTGCGGGGATCTCGAGGTCGTTGTACTTCTTGCCGAGATCCTCGCCGCTGCCCTCCCAGACCCGCGCCTTCATGTCGATCAGGTCGATGACGCCGACGAAGTCGCTCTCGGCGCCGACCGGCAGCTGGATGGCGACTGGGTTGGCGCCCAGGCGTTCGCGGATCGAGTCGAACGATCCGAAGAAGTCCGCGCCGGTGCGGTCCATCTTGTTGATGAAGCAGATGCGCGGGACGCCGTACTTGTCAGCCTGCCGCCAGACCGTCTCCGACTGCGGCTCGACGCCGGACACCGCGTCGAAGACCGCGACCGCGCCGTCGAGGACGCGCAGCGAGCGCTCCACCTCGACGGTGAAGTCGACGTGGCCGGGGGTGTCGATGATGTTGATCACGTGGCCGTCCCACTCGCACTTGGTGGCGGCCGAGGTGATCGTGATCCCGCGCTCCTGCTCCTGCGCCATCCAGTCCATGACGGCGGCGCCCTCGTGAACTTCGCCCATCTTGTAGCTACGACCGGTGTAGTAAAGGATGCGCTCGGTCGTCGTCGTCTTGCCGGCGTCGATGTGCGCCATGATCCCGATGTTGCGGGTCAGGTGCAGCGGGTGGTCTCGGTTCGACATCGCTTCGTCAGGTCTCTCGTGATCGCTGTGTGGGGAAGCCGCCGCGGCTCGTGGCCTACCAGCGGTAGTGCGCGAAGGCCTTGTTGGCCTCCGCCATCTTGTGCGTGTCCTCGCGGCGCTTGACGGCGGCGCCGGCGTTGTTGCTGGCGTCCAGCAGCTCGCCAGCGAGCCGCTCCGCCATGGTGTGCTCGCGCCGAGCGCGCGAGTACGTGGTCAGCCAGCGCAGCGCCAGCGTCGTGCCGCGGCCCTGGCGGACCTCGATCGGCACCTGATAGGTCGCGCCGCCGACTCGGCGGGACTTGACCTCGAGCGTCGGCTTGACGTTGTCCAGCGCCTTCTTGAAGGTCTGCACCGGGTCCGCCCCAGTGCGCTGCTGCATAAGCTCGAGGGCGTCGTAGACGATGCCTTCGGCCACCGAGCGCTTGCCGCCCAGCATGATCTTGTTGATCAGCTGGGTCACGAGCGTGCTCTGGTGCTTGGGGTCCGCGACCAGCTTGCGCTTGGGCGCAGGTCCTTTGCGAGGCATGCCTTAGCCCTCCCGCTTCGCGCCGTACTTGGAGCGCGCCTGCTTGCGGTCGCGCACGCCGGAGGCGTCCAGGGCCGCGCGGATGACCTTGTAGCGCACGCCCGGCAGGTCTTTCACGCGCCCGCCGCGCACCAGCACGATGGAGTGCTCCTGAAGGTTGTGGCCCTCGCCCGGGATGTAGGCGGTCACCTCGATGCCCGACGTCAGCCGGACGCGGCAGACCTTGCGCAGCGCCGAGTTCGGCTTCTTGGGGGTCGTGGTGTACACGCGCGTGCAGACGCCGCGGCGCTGGGGCGAGCCCTTCAGCGCAGGCGTCTTGGCCTTGGCGGTCTTGCTCTGCCGTCCCTTGCGGACGAGCTGCTGCATCGTTGGCATCGGTGATCCTCTAGCGCCGGCCGGAGCATTCCGGCCGGACCTATCGTGGCGTCGCGGCAGCGTCGCGGCAGCGTCAGGTGACGTGTCGAGTGCTGCTCTCGGGTTGGCGAACAGCCCGCGGCATCCCTGCGCGCTGCACCGGGAGCTGCGCTCCCAGTTTTGCCGTCGAGCGATGACGTACACAAACGACGCCCGGGCACGCCCGGGCGCCATCACGGATGCAAAGGGTAGATCGACAGCGTGGCAGTGTCAACCAGAGCCAGCAACGCTTTCGTCCAGCCACCGGCTACGATCCCCGCCCATGGCCGCTGTACCGGAATGGCTGCAGGCGCTGATCCTCGGCGTCATCCAGGGCGTCACCGAGTTCGTGCCGGTGTCCTCGTCGGGCCACCTTGTCCTCGTGCCGCACTTGCTGGGATGGCAGCGGCCGGGGCTGGCGTTCGATGTGGCGCTGCATGTCGGCACGCTCGCGGCCATCGTGGCCTACTTCAGGGCTGAGCTGACAGCGATGGGCAAGGGCTTCTTCGCGGCGCTGACCCGGGGCGAGGCGACGCCCGAGGCGCGCCAGTACCGCACCGTCGGCGCCTTGATCGCCGTCGCCACAATCCCGGTGGCGCTCGTCGGGCTGGTGTTCAAGGGCGTCTTCGAGCGGCTGTTCGAGAACCCGTCGGCGGCGGCCGGGTTCCTGCTGGTGACTGCAGCGCTGCTGGTATCCGGCGAGGCGCTGCGCTCGCGGCGGGCCCGGCGGGGCGTCAGCGTGCCGGCCGTCCGCGCCCCGGCGGACAGCGATCCCGGTCCGGACCGCGGACCTGGGGTCCCTTCGCCGGCCGTCGGCCTGCCCCTGGGCCACGACCTCGCGGATCCCACCGGCCTGACGCTGGACCGCATCGGCCTGCGCCAGGCTGTCGTGGTCGGCTTGCTGCAGGTGCTCGCGCTGTGCCCCGGCATCTCGCGGTCGGGCTCCACGATCACCGCCGGGATGGCTGCGGGCATGACGCGCGAGGCCGCCACCCGATTCTCGTTCCTGCTGGCCCTGCCGGCGCTGGTCGGCGCAGCGATCCTGAGCCTGCCCGATCTGTTTGACCCGGCCATCGCCCAGATCTACTCCGCGCCGGAGGTCCTGATGGGCATCGCGGCGGCGTTCATCTCGAGCTACCTGGCGATCCGCTATCTGGTCGCGCTGGTGGCCCGCGACCGGTTGACCGGCTTCGCGATCTACTGCGTCGCGGCCTCGGCCGTCGGCTTCATGGGGTCGGCGGTCGTCGGCTGACCCCCACTACTCGCCGCCGAGCGTCATCCCCTCGATCAGCAGCGTGACCCCGCCCATCCCGCCGCCGAAGGGCAGGAACCGCAGGTCCGAGCCGACCGCCACCAGCCCGTCAAGCATCTCGGGGATCGTCCCTGCGATGGTGGCTTCCCGCACGGGCTCCGCCAGGGCGCCGTCGCGCACCATCAGGCCGGCCGCCCCGACGCTGAAGTCGCCCGAGATCGGGTTGGCGCCGGAGTGCGCCCCGAGGATCTGCTGGCAGTAGAACGCTTCGCCGGCGCGGGCGAGCAGCGCCTCCTGATCGTCCTCACCCGGCTCGAGGAACAGATTGGTGGGGCTGAGCCCGGGCGGGGACTTGTACCCGCCGCGGTGGGCGTTGCCGGTGCTTGCCACCCCGTCCTTGGCTGCCGTGTAGCTGTTGTGCAGGAATCCGGCGAGCACCCCGGAGGAGATGAGCGGCGTGCGCCCGGTGAGCACCCCCTCGCCGTCCCAGGGCGCGGCGGCGGGCCCCTCCAGGAGTCGGCCGTCATCGATGAGCGTCACGTGCTCGCCCGCCAGGCGCTCGCCTACCTTGCCGGCGAACAGGCTGCGGCCGCGCTGAACCGCTTCGGCGCTCAGACCCTCGGCGAGCACGCCAAGGTACGAGGCGGTCGCGAAGGGGTCGAGCAGCACGGGAATGCGCCGGCTGGAGGGCTTGCGTCCGCCGACGAGGCGGGCGGCGCGCTCGGTCGCCTCTCGAGCGGCGCCCTCGATGTCCAGGCCCTGCGGCAGGCGCGCGATGTCGAGGCCGTACGCGCTGGAGGTCGAGCCGTCGGCCTCGGCGAGCGCCTCGACGAGGACGTAGGCGTCGCAGCGGCGGTACGAGCCGCGCACTCCCGCGGTCGAGGCGATGGCGGCCACCGTGACTGCGTCCCCGTACCGTGCGGTGTCGATCCCGCGTATCGGCGGGCCCGCCGCCCGAGCAGCGGCCTCCAGCTCCAGCGCCAGCGCCACCTTGTCGGCGGGCGTGGACACCTCGAACGCCGGGTCGTACAGCTCGGCCAAGTCCTCCAGCGCGCCCCCGGCGGGCAGGACGTTGGCCTCGTCGGGCGTGGAGACGGACGCGTTCTCGCGAGCGGCGCGCAGGGTCGCCTTGAGCGTGGACTCGGACAGGTCAGCGGTGTAGGCGTAGCCGACTCGTCCGCCGACGACCACGCGGACGCCGACCCCGCGGGTGCGCGCCGATGACAGCGCCTCGACCTCGCCGCCGTAGGCCTTGACGGTCGTCTCGGTCTGATCGACCGCGTACGCCTCGACGCCCTCCTGCCCCTCGGCGTCGGCGACGATCCGATCGAGCAGGCTCAGCAGCTCGTCACTCACCGGTTCCTCCCACCGTGATCCGCCCGATCAGCAGGGTCGGGTTGCCGAGCCCGGCCGGTACCCCTTGGCCGTCCTTGCCGCAGATCCCCTGGCGCGTGTCGAAGTCCGTCCCGACCGCCTCGATCCTGGAGATCACGCCGGGACCGTCGCCGACGAGGTTGGCGCCCCGGATCGGGCGCGTCAGCTCCCCGTCTTCGATCATTCGGGCCTGGGCGACCCCGAACACGAAGTCCCCAGAGGCCGGGTCGACCTGCCCGCCGCCGAGGGCATCGCAGTAGATCCCGCGCTTGATCCCGCGCACCATCTCTTCAGGGTCGTCCTGCCCGGGGAGGATGTAGGAGTTGGTCATGCGCGGGATCGGCAGATGGGCGTAGGACTCGCGCCGCCCGTTGCCCGTGCGCGGGATCCCCAGCTCCGCCGCGCGCAGGCGGTCGCTCAGGTAGTCGGTGCACACGCCGGCTTGGAACAGCACCGTTCGCTGCGCCGGCGTCCCCTCGTCGTCCAGGCCGAAGCTGCCCCAGGCGCCGGGATCGGTTGCGTCGTCGACGCCGGTGAGCAGCTGCGAGCCGATCCGCTCGCCGCGCCGACCCGCGTACACGCTGGCGCCCTTGGCCACGATGTCAGCTTCCATCCCGTGCCCGCACGCCTCGTGGAACAGAACGCCCCCGCTTCCTGCGGCCAGGATGACGGGGAACTCACCGGCGGGCGCGGGCTCGGAGTCGAGCATGAGCACGGCGCGCTCGGCAGCGACGCGTCCGACGGCCTGCGGCGGATGGTCGTCGAGGAGCTCGAGGCCCTTCGCCGCCCCCGGCGCCTCGTAGCCGGTCTGCACGACGCCGTCGCGGGCGGCGACGACCTGCACCGACAGCCGAGTGCGCACGCGGTCCTCGACGGAGCGGTGACCCTCCGAGTTCGCGATGAAGACGCCTTGGCGCGCGTCGGCGTACGAGACGCTCACCTGGCGCACGTCGCCGGAGGTCGAGCGGGCTGCCTCCTCGGCCTGGCGCACGACGCCGACGAGGTACTCGCCACCCACGGTCAGCGGATCCCTGCGCGCCGGGTGCAGACGAGCGGCGGTGACCGTGCGAAGGTCGGCGAGCTCGACGCGGGACATCCCTGACACCGCGGCGGCTGCCACGCCGGCCGCTTCGATGAGAGCGTCGCGCGCGAGCACATTGGTGTAGGCGTATGCGGTCTGGCCGCCCCGCAGCACGCGGATCCCGGCCCCCAGGTCGGTGCCGGAGACCAGCTCCTCGATCTTGCCGTCGTCCAGTCGCAAGCTGCGGCCGCTGCGGGTCTCCGCATAGATCTCCGCGAACTCGCCTCCCGTCGCCAACGCGGCGCTGAGGGCCGCGCGGACGGTCTCATCGTCCAGGACGTGTCCGGCGCTTGCCATGGGCCGCAAACTACCCGCTCCGCGCAATCGGCGGCGCCGATATGATCAAAACGGCCGCTGAACTGCAGGTTGACGTTTCAGGTGCCGTCGCGGCGCGCCGATACATAGCCCAACGGCCGGCAGCGGATTCTTGTTCAGGAGCACAGACATGAGCAGTCGCGGCGTGCGGATCCTGTTGATCGAAGGAGATCCGGCGCAAGCGAGCGTGCTGCGCGACGCGCTGACCGCCGAGGGCGATGTCGCCTCGGACGTCGAGATCGTCGACCGGCTCGAGCCGGCGCTGGACACGCTGCGCACCGGCAACTTCTCCATCGTCCTGCTCGATCTGTGCCTCCCGGGGACCCGCGGCCTCGACTCGTTCGTCCGCGTGCACGCCGCCGCGCCGGATGTTGCCATCCTGGTCCTGGCCGGCCCCGGCGAGGAGACCCTCGCAGTGCGAGCCGTCCAGGAGGGCGCGCACGGCTATCTGGTCCGCGACCGGGTGGACGACGTGGCCCTGCGCCAATCAGTCATCTACGCCCTCCAGCGACAGCGCATGCTCGAGGAGGCCGCTCGGCTCGCTCTCGCGGACGCACTCACAGGCCTGCGCAACCGTCGCGCGTTGATCGACATCGCTGAGCATCACATCCGCCTTGCGGGCCGCACGAAGGAGACCTTGACGCTGCTGCTGTTCGACGTGCAAGGGCTCGGCGAGATCAACGACCGCTTCGGGCACCGCGAAGGCGACACGGCGCTGCTGGACACCGCGGCGCTGCTGACTGACACGTTCCGCGAGTCCGACGTGGTGGCCCGCCTCGGCGGCGACGCGTTCAGCGTGCTGATGACCAACAATCCCGAGGGCGCAGCCGATATCGCCCTTGAGCGTCTGAGGTCGATCCTTGGGGAGCACAACGCCCAGGCACGTCGGCCGTACCCGCTGGTCCTGAAGGTCGGCACGGCGCACTACGACCCCCTGGTTCCCTGCTCGGTCCCCGAGCTGTTCGAGCGCGCCGAGCAAGCGATGAGCGCCGCTGAGGCCGGCGACGACGGCGCCGCCAAGGTGCGCGCGATCCGCTGATCGGCCTGGCTGCGCGCTCGGCCGTGTGTCGCGGCCGCCCCCTCGAATCTCACCCCATCGCGCCGGCCGCCATCCACGCGCCGAGCCCGAGCACGAGCGCGTTGCCGGCGGCGGCCATCACCGTGTGCGCCCGAGCGGGCAGGCGGCC
This sequence comes from Egibacteraceae bacterium, assembly GCA_035513815.1. Taxonomy (GTDB): domain Bacteria; phylum Actinomycetota; class Nitriliruptoria; order Euzebyales; family Egibacteraceae; genus DATKBU01. Next base: position 7,160 of record DATKBU010000192.1, on the reverse strand, counting down.
GCGAGCGCCGGCGCCGAGCCCTGCGAGCCCCCATTGCCATGACAGCGAGGCGGCGAACGCCGCACCGACGAACACCACCCGGGCGGAAGCCGACGGGAGCAGCTGCTGGCCGCCGACTACCAGCGCGGCGAAATAGGCGACCGTGAGCGGGTTGAGCAGCGTGATCCCAAGAAATGCCGCGAATGCCGAGGCCACGCGATCCGTGCGGGCTGCGGCGGCGTGCCGGGTGGTCGCGTGTCGGGCTTCCGGGTCCGAGGCATCGAGCCGAGGCGGCCCACCCAGGGAGCTGGCGCTCCCCACTGGCACATCGGCGCCGTCACTGGGGGACGGGGCATCGGTGGAGCCGTCGCTCGCAGATGGCACACGGGCGCCTTCGCGCCAGGATCGGACGAAGCGCGCAACCGCCAGCACGATCAAGGCGCCCCCGCCGATCAGGCGCAGCGGGCGCGCCGCCGGCTGCAGCAGTTCGGCCAGCGCCAGCCCGCCGACGGCAGCGGCCGACGCGTAGATCAGATCGGCGGTCGCCGCGCCGAGGCCCGCGGCGAACGCGATCCGGTACCCGTGCCGAAGCCCGGTCTCGACGATGAGCACACCAACCGGACCGAGCGGAATGGCAATGCCCCATCCAGCAACGGCTCCAGCCACCGCCGCCGCGGCAAGGGCATCCATTCACCCAGTATGGAGCCCTTGAACTCCCCGTTGGTCCACCGCGCGGGTCTGCTCACCAGCGGGGCGCCGTCACGCCAGGCCGTGAGTCAACGCGCCGCGCGGACCCCGACAGTTGCGGCGAGATACCGCCGGAACCGTCGAAGAATCGTCCGCTCCCGCAGTTGCGTCGACACTTGCGGCGATATCCCGCCGCAACCGTCGAAGCAGCCGCGCAGCGGGATTGCCAGAGCCTGCCAGCCCGAAGGCTGCTAGCGGCGATAGACCGCGCGAGGCGACCCGCTCGTCAGGCCGCCAGCCGCCCCAAGGCTGCGAGCGGCGCGCAGCGCGACGCGGTCCGCTCGTCAGGCCGCCAGCGCCCCACGGCTGCGAGCGGCACGCAGCGCGACGCGGTCCGCTCGTCAGGCCGCAGGGGATCAAGCCTGACCGCCCCGGAGGACTGGCGAGCGGACCGCCCTCAACGCCGCGCGAAGAGGCGCTAGTAGCCGCCCTCTCCCATGGTCCAGCCCTCGTCGGTCTCGTAGTACGAGCCCTCGGCGAACTGATCGAGCACATCGGCGGGGAGGATCTGCTCCGGCACCTCGGTCGGCAGCGGGCGCACCGAGCGGTAGCGTCGCAGGCCCGACCCGGCGGGGATGAGCTTGCCGATGATCACGTTCTCCTTCAGGCCGAGCAGCGAGTCGGACTTGCCCTCGATCGCCGCCTCGGTGAGTACGCGCGTCGTCTCCTGGAAGGACGCCGCGGACAGCCACGAGTCTGTGGCCAGCGACGCCTTCGTGATGCCCATCAGGATCTGGCGGCCATTGGCGGGCTCGCCGCCCTCGTCGACGACGCGCCGGTTCTCCTCGGCGAAGCGCAGACGGTCAACCAGCTCGCCGGGAAGGAAGGTCGTGTTGCCCGGCTCGATGATGGTGACCCGTCGCAGCATCTGGCGGACGATCAACTCGATGTGCTTGTCGTGGATCGACACGCCCTGCGAGCGATACACCTCCTGGACCTCGCGGACCAGCAGCCGCTGCGTCTCTCGGGCGCCGAGCACCTCAAGCATCTCGTGCGGGTCGATCGAGCCGTCAGTCAGCTGATCGCCGACGCGCACCTTCTGCCCGTTCTCGACGCGCAGCCGCGCGCGGCGCGACACGGTCACTGAGAACTCGTCCTCGCCGCCGCCGTCGACGGAGATGACCAAACCCTTCTCGGTCTCCTCCAGCGACACGACGCCCGAGTTGTGGGCGATCTCGGCCTTGCCCTTTGGGGTTCGGGCCTCGAACAGCTCGACGACGCGCGGCAGGCCGTGTGTGATGTCCTCGCCGGCGACGCCGCCGGTGTGGAACGTCCGCATGGTCAACTGCGTGCCAGGCTCGCCGATCGACTGGGCGGCGACGATGCCGACCGCCTCGCCGATCTGCACGCCGGCGCCTTCGGCCAGCGCGCGGCCGTAGCACATCGCGCACACGCCGTGCGCCGCCTCGCAGTTGAGCACCGTGCGGACCTTGACCTCGCGGTCGGCGTCGGTCGGCTGGTGCTCGAGCGGCTCGCCGGTCTCGGGGTCCTTGCCGTCCCGGAGCACGGTTCGCAGCAGGCGGATCTCGCCGTCGGTGATCTCCGTCCCGGCCTTTATCAGGTGCTTGCGCGAACCGGGCCAGAACACCGTGTCGGCCAGGACGCGCCCGTACAGCGCCTGCGAGTCATGGTCGCCGACGCGCACAGGCAGCCCGCGCTCAGTGCCGCAGTCGTCCTCGCGCACGATGAGGTCCTGCGCAATATCGACCAGCCGACGGGTCAGGTAGCCGGAGTCGGCGGTGCGCAGCGCCGTATCGGCCAGGCCCTTGCGGGCGCCGTGCGTGGAGATGAAGTACTCCAGCACCGACAGCCCTTCGCGGAAGTTCGACTTGATCGGCCGCTCGATGATCTCACCGCGCGGGTTGGCCACCAGGCCGCGCATGCCGGCGATCTGGCGAATCTGGGTCATGTTCCCGCGCGCGCCGGAGTTCGCCATCATGTAGATGGGATTCAGCCGCGAGAAGTTGGCCTCCATCTCCTGGGCGACACGGTTGGTCGCCTCCGTCCAGATCTCGACCAGCTCCTGCTTGCGCTCATCGTTGGTGATGACGCCCTTGCGGAACTGCTGCTCCACCTTGAGCGCGCGCTCGTCGTGCTCGGCGAGGATCTTGGCCTTGGCGGCCGGCGCCTCGACATCGGCGATCGACACGGTGACGCCCGCCTTGGTGGCGTAGCGGAAGCCGATGTCCTTCATGTCGTCGAGCACGCGGGCGGTCTCCGCGCGGGTGAAGTTGTCCGCGCAGCGGTTCACGAGGTCGGCCAGGCCGCGCTTGGTGACCAGCTCATTCACGAACGGGATCGCCGACGGCAGGATCTCGTTGAACAGCAGCCGTCCTGGCGTGGTGAGGACGCGCACGCCCTTGGGCGAGGTGACGACACCATCAACCGTCTCGTCTTCCTCCACGGCGCCGAACACGTCGCCGACATTCACCGCGCGGTCGCGCACGCGGACCAGGATCCACTGCTGAAGATCGATCTGGCGGGCGTCCAGCGCCATGATCACTTCGCCGGCGCCCGAGAAGCTCGGCACGCCGCCTTTGCCGTCGCGCAGCTCGGAGACCAGCCCCTCAGGGGGCCGCGACCCGTCCGCTTCGCCGTCGCGGGCGAAGGTCAGGTAGTACACGCCGACGACCATGTCCTGGCTGGGCGTGGCGATCGGGCGGCCGTGCGCCGGCGACAGGATGTTGTTGCTGGCCAGCATCAGGATGCGAGCCTCGGCCTGCGCCTCCGCCGACAGCGGCAGGTGCACCGCCATCTGGTCGCCGTCGAAGTCGGCGTTGAACGCCGCGCACACCAGCGGGTGGATCTGGATGGCCTTGCCCTCGACCAGGCGAGGCTCGAAGGCCTGGATCCCCAGGCGGTGCAGCGTCGGCGCGCGGTTGAGCAGCACCGGGTGGTCCTGGATGACCTCTTCCAGCACGTCCCACACCTGCGGGCGCGCACGCTCGACCATGCGCTTGGCCGACTTGATGTTCTGCGCGAAGTTGAGATCGACGAGCCGCTTCATCACGAACGGCTTGAACAGCTCCAGGGCCATCTGCTTTGGCAAACCGCACTGGTGCAGCTTGAGATCCGGGCCGACGACGATCACCGAGCGGCCCGAATAGTCGACGCGCTTGCCGAGCAGATTCTGGCGGAACCGGCCCTGCTTGCCCTTGAGCATGTCCGACAGGGACTTGAGCGGGCGGTTGCCCGGACCCGTCACGGGCCGGCCGCGGCGGCCATTGTCGAACAGCGCGTCGACGGCCTCCTGCAGCATGCGCTTCTCGTTGTTGACGATGATCTCGGGCGCGCCGAGGTCCAGCAGCCGCTTCAGCCGGTTGTTGCGGTTGATGACGCGCCGGTACAGGTCGTTCAGGTCGCTGGTCGCGAACCGGCCGCCGTCCAGCTGCACCATCGGGCGCAGGTCGGGCGGGATCACCGGGATGGCCTTGAGCACCATCGCGGTCGGGTCGGCGCCGGTCGAGCGGAACGCCTCCACCACCTTGAGGCGCTTGACCGCGCGGGTGGCCTTCTGCGAGCGCCCCTTGCGCGTGCCCGCGCGGATCTTCTCGGCCTCGTCGGACAGGATGGTGCGCAGCTCCTCGCCCTCGGCATCGAAGTCGACGCTCTGCAGCAGGTCGCGGATCGCCTCCGCGCCCATCCCGCCGGTGAAGTACTCGCCGAAGCGGTCGCGCAGCTCGCGGTACAGCAGCTCGTCGGCAATCAACTGCTTGGGGGCCAGGCCGCGGAACGTCTCCAGCACCTCGTCCAGGCGCTCGGCGCGCGCCTCGGCGGCCGCAGTCACCTGCTTGAGCTGCTTCTCCGCCTCACGGCGGCGCTTGCGGACAACGTCCGCCTTCGCCTTCTGCTCCTCCATCTCGCTCAGCTCGGTCTCGAGCTCGGCCAGCAGCTGCTCGCGGTCAACCTCGAGCTGGCGCTCGATCTGGCGCTTGTCGGCGACGATCTCCTCCTCCAGCTTGCCCAGATCAGTGTGGCGGGTGTCCTCATCGACGGACGTGATCATGTAGGCGGCGAAGTAGATGACCTTCTCCAGGTCCTTCGGCGCGAGGTCGAGCAAGTAGCCGAGGCGAGACGGAACGCCCTTGAAGTACCAGATGTGGGTGACCGGCGCGGCCAGCTCGATGTGGCCCATGCGCTCGCGGCGGACCTTGGAGCGGGTGACCTCCACGCCGCAGCGCTCGCAGATGATGCCCTTGAAGCGGACGCGCTTGTACTTGCCGCAGTAGCACTCCCAGTCGCGGCTCGGACCGAAGATCTTCTCGCAGAACAGCCCGTCCTTCTCAGGGCGCAGCGTCCGGTAGTTAATGGTCTCCGGCTTCTTGACCTCGCCGTTGGACCACATCCGGATCTGGTCCTGCGTGGCCAGGCCGATCCTCAGCTCATCAAAGTTGTTCACGTCGAGCACGTGGGTCTCCTCTTGCTTCCGCGCCGTGAAAAGGTGGGGTCCGTGGCTGCCGTCAGCTTCCGATGCCGAATTCGTCGCCGTAGCGCTCCGGCCTGCTCAGATCGATGCCGAGCTCCTCGGCCGCCCGGAAGGCGTCCTCGTCCGACTCGCGGAACTCGATCTCCTGACCGCTGGCGGACAGCACCTCGACGTTCAGGCACAGCGACTGCATCTCCTTGACCAGCACCTTGAACGACTCGGGGATGCCGGGCTCGGGGATGTTCTCGCCCTTGACGATGGCCTCGTAGACCTTCACGCGGCCGAGCACGTCGTCGGACTTGACAGTCAGCAGCTCCTGCAGCGCGTAGGCGGCGCCGTAGGCCTCCAGCGCCCACACCTCCATCTCGCCGAAGCGCTGGCCGCCGAACTGCGCTTTTCCGCCCAGCGGCTGCTGGGTGATCATCGAGTACGGGCCGGTGGAGCGGGCGTGGATCTTGTCATCCACCAGGTGCAGCAGCTTCAGCACATACATGTAGCCGACGGTGATCGGCTCATCGATCGGCTCGCCGGAGCGGCCGTCGAACACCTGCGCCTTGCCGGACCCGTCGACTAGCTTGAGGCCGTCGCGGTTGGGCCGGGTGTTCTCCAGCAGGCTGGTCAGCTCCTCCTCGCGAGCGCCGTCGAACACCGGCGTCGCCAGCTTGGTGCCGCCGTCGTTCTCGCGCAGGTCGGCGCCCCAACCGAGCTTGTCGAACCAGTCTGGCGTCTTGTCGAACTTCCAGCCGTTGGCCGAGACCCATCCGAGATGCGTCTCCAGGACCTGGCCGACGTTCATGCGGCTGGGCACGCCCAGCGGGTTCAGCACGATGTCCACCGGCGTGCCGTCAGCCAGGAACGGCATGTCCTCCTCGGGCAGGATCTTGGCGATCACGCCCTTGTTGCCGTGCCGGCCGGCCAGCTTGTCGCCATCGGAGATCTTGCGCTTCTGCGCGACGTACACGCGCACCAGCTCGTTGACCCCAGGCGGCATCTCGTCGCCCTCCTCGCGGGAGAACGTGCGCACGCCGATGACGCGCCCGACCTCGCCGTGGGGCACCTTCAGGCTGGTGTCGCGAACCTCGCGGGCCTTCTCGCCGAAGATGGCGCGCAGCAGGCGCTCCTCGGGCGTGAGCTCGGTCTCGCCCTTCGGGGTGACCTTGCCGACCAGCACATCGCCGGGCGTGACCTCCGCGCCGATGCGGATGATGCCGCGCTCGTCGAGGTTGGCCAGCACCTCTTCGCCGACATTGGGGATGTCGCGGGTGATCTCCTCCGCGCCCAGCTTCGTGTCGCGCGCGTCGACCTCGTGCTCCTCGATGTGGATCGACGTCAGCACATCGTCCTTGACGAGGCGCTCGGACACGATGATCGCGTCCTCGTAGTTGAAGCCCTCCCAGGACATGAACGCCACGAGCAGGTTCTGCCCCAACGCCATCTCGCCCTCGTCGGTGCAGGGGCCGTCGGCGATGACCTGGCCCGCGACGACGTCGTCGCCCTCCTCCACGATGGGCTGCTGGTTGTAGCAAGTGCCTTGGTTGGTGCGCTCGAACTTGCGCAGGAAGTGCTTCTCCAGCTTCCCGTCGCCGGTCTTGATGATGACCCGATCCGCAGCCACCTCGACGACCAGGCCATCGCTCTCGGCGATCACCACGTCCCCGGCGTCGCGGGCGGCCTTGGCCTCCAGGCCTGTGCCCACGTACGGCGAGTCGCTGCGCAGCAGCGGCACGCTCTGGCGCTGCATGTTGGTGCCCATCAGCGCGCGGTTGGCGTCGTCGTGCTCGAGGAACGGGATCATCGCCGCCGCGACCGACACGATCTGGCGCGGCGACACGTCCATGTAGTCGACCTCGTCCGGCGGGACCTCGCGGACGTCGCCGTGCTTCGACCGGCACAGGACCAGCTGGTTGATGAAGCGCCCCTTGTCGTCCAGCGGCGCGTTGGCCTGGGCGATGACCTGGCGGTCCTCCTCGTCGGCGGTCAGATAGTCGATCTGGTCGCTCACCTTGCC
>DATKBU010000191.1:0-2743 GCA_035513815.1 Egibacteraceae bacterium | reverse complement strand
TGAGCTGCGGCGGCATCTCATGGGCGCGGTCGATCATGGTCCCAAGCAGCCGCTCTCCGAAACCCTCAGACCGGTCGGGCGACCCCGAAGGGCCTGTGGATGCGTGTGCCATCTATCGCGAGTCCTGCCGTTGCGTTGAGCGCTGCAGCGTGGGTGGGGCATGTCGCCGGGCCTAGTCTTCCAGAGACCTCGGTCCCGTACGTGCCGGAACCGTCGCGGAATCGTCGGCAAGGATCGAGTCGGGGCGCCTTGAGCGGTGCGAGACGATCACCGTAGCTCCCGCTACGGCTCCACTAGGCTCGCCTTGCGGGCGTCTCTCTGGCTGGTGGGCGACGCCGAGGTGATCGCGGTGGGATACCCCGGTGCACTCTGAACAGCGCGCTTGACTGCCTCCCAATGCGCAGCCTGCTGAGCGCGTGTGCGCTCTTCGTGGTCGCCGGGTGCAAGCGCATGGCCTCCATGCGCCTTGCCAGCAGTCTGAACCGCACCGGGTTCTCCGGAGGCTTGTTCAATTGACTCCGGGCAGCTCCAGTTGTCCGAGTTGAGCGTAGTGGGAGGCCTCGTACTCCGCGGGCGGGACGTGCCCGAGGGGCTCCAGCAGGCGGCTGGTGTTGAACCAGTGGACCCATTCGAGCACGGCGTACTCGACGTCGTCCAGGCTGCGCCACGGGCCGCGGCGGCGGATCACCTCGGTCTTGAACAGCCCGATCACGGTCTCGGCCAGCGCGTTGTCATACGAGTCGCCGACCGTGCCGACCGACGGCTCGATGCCCGCGTCGGCGAGGCGGTCGGTGTAGCGGATCGACAGGTACTGCACCCCGCGGTCGGAGTGATGCACCAGCCCTTCGAGGCTGTCGACGGTGCGGTCGTGGATCGCCTGCTCGAGCGCGTCCAGCGAGGTCGGCGCGCAGGCTCGACGACGCGCGCCAGCCCACGATGCGGCGGGCGTACGCGTCGATGACGAACGCGACGTAGGCGAACCCCTGCCAGGTCGCGACGTAGGTCAGGTCCGATACCCACAGCCGGTTGGGCGCGGCGACGCGGAACTGGCGGTCGACCAGGTCAGCGGGCCGCGCCGCGGCGGCGTCTGCCACGGTGGTGCGCTTGAACGCCCTGCCGCGCACCGCGCCGGCCAGGCCCATCTCGCGCATCAGCCGCTGCACGGTGCAGCGCGCCGCCCCGACGCCCTCGCGCCGCAGCGCATGCCACACCTTGCGATGCCCGTACACCTGGTAGTTCGCTTCCCAGACGCGGCGGATCGCGGCCTTCAGCCGCTCGTCGCGAAGCCTGCGGGCCGACGGGGCGCGCGCCTTGACGTCGTAGTAGGTCGACGGGGCGAACTGCAGCACCTCGCAGATCGGCTCGACCCCGTACTCCTCCCGGTGATCGTCCACGAACGCGGCCATCACCGCGGTGGGCGGTCGAGCTCCGCCTGGGCGAAATACGCCGACGCCTTGCGCAAGATCTCGTTCGCGCGGCGCAGCTCCTTCACCTCCCGACGAAGCGCCTTGAGCTCGGCGACCTCATCGCTGGTCGCCCCGGCCCGACGGCCCGCGTCGACCTCGGCCGCGCGCACCCACTTGCGCAGCGCCTCCGACGAGCAGCCGATCTTCTCAGCGATCGAGCGGATCGCAGCCCACTGCGTCGGATGCTCGCCAGACTGCTCGAACACTCCGCACGGCCCGCTCCCGCACCTCCTGGGGATACGGTGACTTTCTTGGCATGGCTCCATCCTCTCAAGGATCAGAGCCTCCAGGAATCCCGGTGCGGTTCAGTCAACTCCCTGCTTGGCAATGCCAGCCCGTCGATCTTCGGGACGCGAACATGGACTTGACACCTGACCAGCGAGCTCTTCGCTCACGCATGGCCGCACATCGGAGCTGGGCCCGCACGGCTGACCGCACCGAGAGAACGCGGCCCGCACGTGAAGCGTTCATGCGCCGCTTCGAGGACCAAGTGGACCCTGAAGGCAAGCTCCCGCAAAACGAACGGCTCCGGCGCGCGGAACAGGCTAGGAAGGCACACTTCGTCCAACTGGCGTTCAGAAGCAGTAGGGCGCGCCAGATTGCCCGAAGGAACGGTCACGCCTGACACGCTCTTCGGGGCCGCTGTCCGACTAGAGCCGATCGCCCGGGGACAGCCGGCGGTGCGCTTCGCGGGCGCGCTCGTCGGCCGCGGACGCGCCGTAGCGCTGGATCATCTGCTGCGAGGCCCAGCCTGCGAGCCGCATCAGGTCGGCCTCATTGCCGCCGGCCTGCAGCCACTGATGAGCGAACGTGTGGCGGAACTGGTGCGGATGCAGGCCCTCGATGCCGGCCTGGCGGCCGCGCCGGCGGATGATCTGCGCGATCCCCGAGTCGGTCAGCGCGCCCCTATTCTTCTCCCCCAGCCACAGCGCCGGAACGGACGCGCGTGGGTGGCGGGCGCGCAGCCGCAGCTAGCGGTCGAGCGCCTGGCCGGCCTTCGCGCCGAACGGGGCTCCGCGCGCCCTGCGGCCCTTGCCGACGATGTGGGCGATGTCCAGGTCCATGTCGAGGTCGACGACAGTCAGCCCTGCGATCTCGCCGAGGCGCATCCCGGTGTCGATCAGCAGCCGCAAGATGGCGGTGTCGCGCCGCTCAGTGAATTCGCGGGCGTCGCAGGTCTTGAGCAGCGCCCGCAGCTGGTCCGGGCTGAGCACCGGCACCGGAGCGGGCGGCACGGCCGGTGCCTGCATCCGCGCCATCGGGTCGGCGGGCAGCTC
>DATKBU010000190.1:0-8639 GCA_035513815.1 Egibacteraceae bacterium | reverse complement strand
TGGATCACGTGATCCGGCAACTCGGCGAGGTCGATGTCCTCCCTGCTCGCCTCGGGCTGCAGCGTGCCCTGCGCGCGGCCGTGCGCGTCGAGGATCTGGGTCGGCTCCGCGCCGATGGACTCAGGCAGCGGCACCGACGTGAAGAAGTAGAAGAACAGGACCACCCCGGCGAAGGCGCTCCCTCCCGCGGGCACGATCAGCAGCAGCGCGATCGGGCGGCGGTACCAGCGGCGGCGGGGGCGACGGATGGGCTTGGCGCTCCCGCGCGAGGCGCCGCGGCCCCCCGGACTCGCTGTCCGGTCGCCGCGCGCGGCGGGATGGGTGGGTGGAGGCTGCCGACGGGGGCCCGCCTGCCGCGTGCCCGCGGCGGCGCCGTCGCGCCTGGGCGCACTGCGTCGACCCGACGGACGGGCGGGGGCGCGCGCAGACCGCCTCCTGCGCGGAGGCTCACCGAAGGCCATGGCGAGATTGTCCGCGATACACGCCCAGATGTGCGGACCCGCGCATGGCCGATCGGCCATTCGGCGCGCCGCAATCGCCTCGGAGCATCCGCCTGCGGGCCGAGCCGTCCGCCGGGCACGGCCGCCGCGCATCGCGCCGAGTCCGTCGCTGTTGGTCACGCGCCATCCGGTGCCTGCTCACGGAGTTCACTTCTTGCGCGCTACTGCCGAGACCTCGGCGATGGGCCTTTCACGACTTGCGGCGTGCGCCGTCGCGGTGGCGACGCTGTGCGCGGCGCTGCCGGCGGCCGCTGCGCCGCTTCCCGAGGCCCCGGACTGCCCGATGCTGCCGGCGACCAGCGTGTGGCACGCGGATGTCTCCGCGCTGCCCGTCCATCCGCTGTCGGACACGTATGTCGCCAGCATCGGCGCGGAACGCGGCCTCAAGGCGGACTTCGGGGCAGGGCTGTGGGACGGGGGGCCGATCGGCATCCCGTATACGGTCGTCGGCGGCGGTCAGGCACGCGTGCCCGTGAGCTTCTCCTACGCCGACGAAAGCGATCCCGGCCCCTACCCGATCCCTTCCGACGCCAAGATCGAGGGCGGCGCCGACAGCGACGGGGACCGCCACGTCCTGGTCATCGATCGCGACGCCTGCCGCCTGTACGAGCTGTTCGATGCGCACCGCGAGCCCGACGGATCCTGGGATGCAGGGTCCGGCGCCGTGTTCGACCTGACGTCGAACGCGCTTCGCCCCGCGGGCTGGACCTCCGCCGACGCGGCCGGCCTGCCGATCCTTCCTGGCCTAGTCCGCTATGACGAAGTGGCGTCCGGTCGCATCGACCACGCGATCCGGGTGACGGTCCCGCGCAGCCAGAGCGCGTACCTGTGGCCGGCGCGCCACCACGCCGGCTCGGCGGATACGAGCCTGCCGCCGATGGGACTGCGCCTGCGGCTGAAGGCGGGCGTGGACATCTCCGGTTTCCCTGCGCACGACCGCGTGATCCTCCAAGCGCTGAAGACCTACGGGCTGATCGTGGCGGACAACGGCTCGCCCTGGTTCATCAGCGGCGTTCCCGACCCCCGCTGGAACAACGACATCCTGCAACTGCTCGGCAGCATCCGCGGTTCGGACTTCGAGGCAGTCGAGATGTCATCGCTGATGGTCGATCCGAACTCGGGAGCGGTGCGCAGCGCCGCGATCGACGGCGCCCGGCTGGCGGGCCCGGACCGCGTGAGCACCGCAGTAGCGCTCAGCCGGTTCGCCTACCCCCACGGCGCACCGATCGCTGTGGTGGCCGCCGCGCACCGCTTCCCGGACGCCCTGGCCGCCGCTCCGCTGGCGGCTGCGGGGGGCGGCCCGGTCCTGCTGAACCCTGCTGACGCGCTCGCCGACTCCGTGGGAGGCGAAATCCGCAGGCTGGGGGCGCGCACGATCTATCTCATGGGCGGCGCCGGCGCGCAGTCCGACAGAGTCGAGGCGCAGCTGCGGGAGATCGCCGGAGTGCGCGACGTGATCCGACTCGGCGGCGATGATCGCCACGGAACCGCTGCCGCGGCGGCCGAGGAGGCCGTGGCGCTGTGGCGCGGGGCGGGCGACATCGAAGCCGGCTGGACGGTCGTGGTCGCCCTCGGCTCGCATCCGCACGGCGAGGATCGGGCATGGCCCGACGCGCTGGCGGCCGGACCGCTGGCCGGCTACAGCCGCGCGCCGCTGCTGCTCGTGTCCCACGATGCGGTCCCTGCCGCGACCATGGCCGCGCTGGCCGAGCTCGATCCCGAGCGCATCATCGTCGCGGGCGGAGCGGCAGCGGTGACTGACGGCGTCCTGGATCAACTGTCGGATTCGGGCGCTACTGTCCGCCGCGTTGGCGGCCCCAGCCGCTACGAGACCGCCGCGCTGCTCGCGGCCCTCGCGCTGGATGCCAGGCCGCGCGGGGCGGCTGGCGCCGGCGCGATCGTGGCAACTGGCCTGTCGTTCCCCGACGGCCTAGCCGCAGGCGCCGCCGCGCAGGCGGCAGGCGGACTCCTGCTGCTGACTGCCCGCGACGCTGCCTCCGACGCCGCGCTGTCCTTCCTGGGCGACCTCGACGCCCCGTGGCTGCGAATCGCGGGAGGGCGGGCCGCGATCAGCGATCCCGCCGCCGCCGCGCTGCTCGCGGCCGCCGGCAGTTGAACTCGCAGCGGCCAAGAGATTGACGACGCCGGGCACCGGCGACTATCGTCACCAGTAGAAAGCGCTTGCTGCTTGAGGTCGCCAGGGCCACGACCGCAGATCGGCGCGCGCCGATCAACCGCGGCCACCATTTGGATCTTCGAGCGCGGGCCCGTCGGTCCAGCGTCACGCCGCACTAGACTTCCCTCCGGGTCGGGGGACGGCGCAAGGGGGAATGGGTTGTCGGTCACGCTCTCGCAGGTGGCTGAGCTGGCGGGAGTGTCGTCGGCCACGGTGTCAAGAGTGCTGAACGCCAACTACCCCGTCGCCACAGAGACGCGGGCGCGCGTGCTGCACGCCGTGCAGACGCTCAACTACGAGCTCAACGCCCACGCCCGGGCGCTCACAACCGCCTCCAGCGACATGGTCGGCGTGGTGGTCCACGACGTCTCCGACCCGTACTTCTCCGAGATCATCCGAGGGGTGCAGCAGGTCGCGGACGAGGCGGGACGGCTGATCATGATCTGCAATTCCCTGCGCGACGCATCCAGGGAGCTGGCTTACGTTCGAGTGCTTCGCCGCCAGCGCGCCGACGCGGTGATCCTTGTGGGCGGCGCCATCGGCGATGAAGCCTATGAGGAGAAGCTGACCAGCCACATGCAAGGGCTGGAGGCGAGCAACTCTCGGCTGATCGTCTGCGGCAGGTCGCGAGCCGGAACTGCCTCGGTCAACGCGCAGCACGCCGCCGGGGCCGAGGCGCTGACTCGGAGGCTGCTCGATCTCGGGCACCGCCGCCTGGCATTCATCGCCGGGCCCGCCCACGTGGGGACCAGCCGCAACCGCTTCCGCGGCTTCAAACGCGCCCTGGCCACCGCCGGCATCACTCCAGAGCCCACGCTGATGGCACAGGGAGACTTCAGCCGCGACGGCGGCTACGAGGCGGCGCGGCGACTGCTGCGCGGAGGGGAGCGGTTCACCGCGCTGGTCGGGAGCAACGACCTGATGGCGATCGGCGCGATGACCGCTCTGCGCGAGTCGGGCCTGGAGATCCCCGGCGACGTGTCCGTCGTGGGCTTCGACGACATCCCGGTCGCGCGCGACGTCACGCCGGCGCTCACCACAGTGCGCGTGCCCATGCGCCTCATGGGAGCGCGGGCAATGGAGCTGGCGCTGCAGTCCGACGGCCGGTCACGGGCTGCGATCAATCTGCGGACCGAGATCGTTGAGCGCGAGTCGATGGGGGCGCCCGGCAGCTAGGGCGCGCCTTGACCCCGGCGGCCCCCACTGATAGAAAGCGCTTGCTACTCGTCGGGAGGCGAAGGGTCTAGGATGCCGCTCCAGCCCGCGCATCACCTCGGTCGCCATGTCGCTGTGGCGTGTGCGAGCCCGACGCTGCCCGGCGACGCGGGCCGGCCTGCGGCGCTGGTGCTACTGTGCCGCATCGCCGTCGTGGACGGCGGATGGGACCGGTCGCAGATCGAAGGCTACGTGCGACGCCGCCGAACGCGCGCCCCCTGGCGTCGGTCCTCGCTGGAGGAGATGGCCCAGCCATCCGCAGCGGCCCAGCGCCGATGACCGCCCTCAGCCTGGATCTGCCGACGGCCGACGGCCAGCTCCGCAGCTACACGCTGCAAGGCCGACCCGCCGAGGCCCTCGCTGGTCCTCCGCCGAAGACCCGCCTTGCCTTCGCGGCGCCGCATGTCATTCCCGACCCGCTGCGCGCGAGCGCGAGCGACCCCGGCGTCGTGGACATGAGCGCCACCTTGGCGGTTCGGCGACGGTTGTGGGACTTGGGGCTCGCCGTTGCAGAGGTCATGGACACCTCCCAGCGAGGGATGGGCCTGGATTGGAGCTCGGCGTCTGCGCTGGTCGAGGCCTCTCTGGACGCAGCGCGCACGGCCGGCGGCCGGATCGCCTGCGGGGCCGGGACCGACCACCTGCCCGCGGATCAGGCACACGACCTGGGGCGCATCCGCGACGCCTACCTCGAGCAGTGCTCGTTCATCGAGGAGCGGGGCGGCCAGGTGATTCTCATGGCCAGCCGAGCGCTCGCGGCCGCCTCCCGCACCCCTGAGGACTATCTGCAGATCTATGACGACGTGCTCACGCAGCTGCGGGCGCCGGTCATCCTGCACTGGCTCGGCCCCGCATTCGACCCGCAGCTGACCGGCTACTGGGGCTCCGCGGATCTGGCGGCCGCGGCAGAGACCCTGCTGGCCCTCATCTGCGATCACGACGATCAGATCGAAGGCGTCAAGGTCTCCTGTCTGGATAGGGACCTGGAGCTGGCACTGCGCCGGCGGCTGCCCGATCGAGTGCGGATGTTCACCGGCGACGACTTCAACTACGTCGAGCTCATCGAGGGTGACGAAGGCGGCCACAGCGACGCACTGCTCGGGATCTTCAGCGCGATCGCGCCCGCCGCCGCCCTGGCGCTGCGCGCGCTGGACGCGGGCGACGTCGCGCGCTACCGGGCGGTGCTCGACCCGACGCTCCCGCTGTCGCGGCACCTGTTCGCCGCGCCGACGCGGTACTACAAGACCGGCATCGCGTTCCTCGCCTGGCTGAACGGCCATCAGGCGCACTTCCGGATGCTCGCCGGGCTCGAGTCCAGCCGATCGGTCCTGCATCTGACCGAGGCGTTCATCCTGGCCGACCGCGCCGGGGCGCTGGCGGATCCGCAACTGGCCGTCCACCGCATGGGCGGGTTCCTCGCCCTGGCCGGGGCTGGCCGACCGTGACCGCACCAGGCGGGGAGGCGCTGTCGCTGAAGCGTATGAGCCTGAACACCGCCAGCGTGCGCCACGCTCCGATCTCCAGCGCCATCGCGGCCTGCGCCGAGGCGGGCGTCGGCGGGGTAGGCGTGTGGCGCCATCAGGTGGCAGAGGCGGGGGCGAGCGCGATCGCCGAGCAATGCAGGTCAGCCGGGCTGCGGATCACCAGCCTGTGCCGGGCCGGGCTGTTCCCGGCCGACTCGCAGTCGGCGCGAGCGGCTCAGATCGACGACACGCGCAGAGCGGTGGACGAGGCGGCGGAACTGGGCGCCGAGATCCTGGTGATCGTCAGCGGACCGGTCGCCCAGCGCAGCATCGAGGCGTCAAGGCGCATGGTCCGCGAAGGGCTGGACGCGGTGCTGCCCTACGCCGACGAGTGCGGTGTCGCCGTTGGGCTCGAGCCCCTGCACCCGATGTTCGCAGCCGACCGCTCCGTCGTGGTCACGCTGGGCGAGGCGAACGACCTCATCGCCGAGCTCGATCACCCTCGGCTGCGCCTGGTCGTCGATGTCTACCACTGCTGGTGGGACGCCCAGGTCCATGCCGAGATCCGCCGGGCCGTCGGCCGCATCGGCGGCTTCCACATCTCCGACTGGGTCCCGCCGTGGGGCAATCCGCTGCTGTGCAGGGCGCTGCCCGGCGACGGCTGCATCGACATCCGAGGGCTGCGGCGATCAGTCGAAGCGGCCGGCTACGACGGGCTGATCGAGGTGGAGGTGATGAACGAGGCGCTGTGGGAGCGCCCGCTCGACGAAGCGCTGCCTGCGATCTGCGACCGTTTCACGGCCCACGCCTGACGGCCCGGCCCGCCGGTTTCGCCGCGCCGCTGGAGTGCGTCAGCCGCGGCGCCAGCGCGATTGGCGCGGAGCCTCTTCGGGCGAGACCTGCTCGTCGAGCGAGAGCGCGTTGTCGAGCGAGATCTGCTCGTCAAGGACGACCTCGACTCGCAGCTCCTCCTCGTCGGTCACGCCCCCTCCGAGATACAGCGCCCCGAGCTTCGGGTTTGCCAGCAGGTCGCTTGCCTCGCCCTCGATCCGGACGACGCCCAGATCCAGCACGCAGCCACGGTCGGCCAGCTCCATGGCGCTGCGCGCGTGCTGCTCCACCAGCAGGACCGCCTTGCCCATACTGCGAAGCCTGTCGATCTCGGAGAAGACCATGGACGCGGCCCGCGGCTCGAGCCCGCAGGACGGCTCGTCGAGCAGAAGGATGTCCGGATCCAGCATCATGGCGCGGGCGAACTCAACCATCTTCTGCTGCCCGCCCGACAGCAGGCCGGAAAGGTCGCCCCAGCGCTCGCGGACGATCGGGAAGCGCTCGCGGACGTGCTCGATGCGCTGTCGCTTCACCGTCCGGGAGAGTGTGTAGCCCCCCAGCGCGACATTCTCGCCGACCGTCATCTCGCCGAACACGCTGTGCCCCTGAAGCACGTGCGCCAGCCCTTTCGCGAGCAGCCGCTCGGGGCGCGCGCCGCCGATATCCTCGCCACGCAGCGCGATGCGCCCGGAGCGCGGCTTCAGCAGGCCGCTGGCCGCTCGAAGCACCGTGGACTTGCCAGCCCCGTTGGGGCCGACCAAGCACACGATCTCACCCGGGCGGACGGAGAGCGACAAGCCGCGCAGAACCGGGGCGGCGTGGCCGTAGCCCGCAACCACGTCGTCGAGCGCCAGCAAGGGCTCGGACAGCGCCAGGCCTCCGGACGGCGGACTCGTGTGCGTTCCGGCTTCAGTCGCCAAGGTAGGCCTCCAGCACTCGAGGATCGGAGCGAACCTCTGCGGGCGGGCCAGCAGCGATCGGCGCGCCGGCCTTGAAGACGATCACGTGATCGCACAGGCTCATGACCATCTCCATGTTGTGCTCCACGATGAGGAAGGTCTTTCCTTCCGCGTTCAGCTCGCGCACGAGGTCGGAGATCCGGGAGATCATGACCGGATTCACCCCTCCGGCGGGCTCGTCGAGCAAGACGAGGTCGGGATCGGCCATCAGCACCGAGGCGATCTCCAACAGCTTCTGCTGACCGTAGGACAGCCGCCGGGCCTCCGCGTGCCGCAGGTGCTCGATCCCCACGCGCTCTAGCCACGATTCGGCCAGGCGCAGATCCTCCGCACGGGCGCGGGGGCGAACCAGGCCCGCGACACCGCGGCTGGGCACCGCGGCGAGCATGTTGTCCATCACGGTCAGCCGGGGCAGCAGGCGCGTGACCTGGAACGTCCTGCCGATGCCGGCCAGGGCGATCTGATGCGGCAGCAGGCCGCCGATCGCGCGGTCGCGGAACGTGACCGCTCCGCCATCGGCGGCGATCATCCCTGTCACCAGATTG
This sequence comes from Egibacteraceae bacterium, assembly GCA_035513815.1. Taxonomy (GTDB): domain Bacteria; phylum Actinomycetota; class Nitriliruptoria; order Euzebyales; family Egibacteraceae; genus DATKBU01. The sequence goes on along the minus strand of DATKBU010000190.1, from coordinate 950 downwards.
AAGAAGGTCGTCTTGCCGCAGCCGTTGGGACCGATGAGGCCGTTGATCTTCCCCTCGATGATCTCGACGCTGGCATGGTCCACCGCTGACACCCCGCCGAAGGCGCGGTGCAGGTCGGCGGTCGCGAAGTAGGTCACTTCGACGCCTTAGCCAGCTCCGGGTCAGCCTCCTGCGCGGCGTCTCGGATGCTCGCCTCCTGGGCGCCGAACCGGCTCAGGCGCTGCCGCACTGAGGGGATGATCCCGTCCGGCAGGAACAGCACGACGGCGCCGAGGAGTGCGCCGGTCAGCAGCACATGGATCTGCGGATGGCTCGTGAGCAGGTAGTAGCTGCCCGGGATGAACAGCAGCGCGCCGAGTGCGGGGCCCCACAGGCTGCGCAGACCACCCAGCAGCGATGACAGGATCATGCTGACGCCGAACACGATCGAGAACACGAAGACCGGGTACAGGATCAGCCGCCAGTGTCCGTAGAGCCCACCGCCGACGCCGACGAACGTCGCACTGAGCGTGAACGCAACCAGCTTGTACAGCATGGTGTTGATCCCCAGCATCTCCGCCTTGTCCTCGTCCTCTCGGATCGCGACCAGGCCAAGCCCGAACTTCGAGCGGCGCAGCCACCAGGTCAGCGCGAGGATCACGAGGAACAGTGCCAGGAACACGTAGTAGAAGAGCAGATGCGGACCCAGGGCGGTCGACGGCGGGGACGGCACGGTGAAGCCGGTCGAGCCACCCGTGAGACCGCGCCACGCCTGGGCGGTCAGCCCGCCGATGTAGACCAGCGCGAGCGTGACGATGACAAAGCTGGCCCCGCGCACTCGCAGCGCCACGCAGCCGAGTCCGGCTGCGAGGACCGCCACGAACAGACCGGCGGCCAGGGCCGTGACGAACGGGCTGATCCCGAAGCGGACCGCGGTGAGCCCTGTGAAGTACGCCCCCACCCCGAAGAAG
>DATKBU010000189.1:0-5163 GCA_035513815.1 Egibacteraceae bacterium | reverse complement strand
CGTTCGCGGCTGGAGGGACGACGGCCTCTGCCTCGATCTCGACCTTCCAGCGCGGATCGATCAGCGCCGCGACGACGACCATCGTCGACGCAGGGCGGACCTCGGACAGCACGGCGCCGTGCGCCCGCCCGACCGCCTCGGCGTCGGCCGGGTCGGTCAGGTACATGCGCGTGCGAACGATGTGCTCCGCGCCCGCGCCCGCTTCGCTCAGCGCGTCGAGGATGATCTCCAGGCAGCGGCGCGCCTGCGCCTCGGCGTCGTCCGCGCAGGCGCCGTCCGGCCAGATCGGCGCCGTGCCCGAGACCAGGATCCGGTCGCCGACCCGCAGCGCCCGTGAGAACCCGATCGCCGCCTCGTACGGCGAGCCCGAAGACACCCGAAGTCGCTGCATCGCGGCGGAGACTACCGGGGGAAGGCGGCCGATCGGGACAGCCCAGGCCGCGAGGCCTTGAGTCCGGCGACGCATCGGCCGCGGGGCTGGCGCGCAACCCGCGCCGGCGCTGGGTTCCGCGCCGCGCAGGCGAACCCTGGCTACACCGACCCGAGGAGAATCGCCGGTCGCTCCACGCAGTCGGCGAGGAAGCGCAGGAAGCCCGCCGCCTCGCCGCCGTCGCAGATGCGGTGGTCGAACGCGATCGACAGCTGCACGACCTTGCGGACCGCGATCTGGCCGTCGTGGACCCACGGGCGGTCGAGGATGCGCCCGACGCCGAGGATCGCCGCCTCCGGATGGTTGATCACCGGGCTGCCGCCATCGACGCCGAATGAGCCGTAGTTGGACACGCTGAACGTGCCGCCGGTCATCTCGCCCGGCTTGATGCTGCGGTCGCGGGCGGCCGACGCGAGGCGGTTGAGCTCCGCGGCGATCTGCAGCGTGGTCAGAGCATGCGCATCGCGGATGACCGGGACCATCAGGCCGTGCTCTGTCTGCACCGCGACGCCGAGGTGCACCGCCGAGGGGATGACGATCTCCCCGGCCTCCTCGTCCAGGTGCGCGTTGAGCTGAGGGAACCGCGCGAGGCCGGCGACGCAGGCGCGCAGGATGATCGCGAGCGGGCTGACGCGGACGTCGGGCTGCGAGGCGTTGAGATCCTCGCGCAGCTGCCACAGCTGCGTCGCGTCGGCGTCGACCCAGCTGGTCGCCTCTGGGATCTCCCGCCGCGAGCGCGACATCTTCTCAGCGATCGCCCTGCGCACGCCCACCATGGGGATGCGCTGCACCGCAGCGCCGTCGCCGCGGGGCCGCTCAGCCCGCGCCGTCGGGGCGTCCGCGGCCGCTTCGAGATCGTCGCGAGTGATCGCCCCGCCGGGGCCGCTGCCCTCGACCAGGGTGAGGTCGATGCCCAGATCCTTCGCGCGCTTGCGAACCGGCGGCTTCGCGAGGGGCCGCTGGCCGCCGGGTCGGCCCGAGACGCCCGCGCCGCCTCGCCCCACCGCGCCGCCGCGCCGGCGTCGGCGGCCGGCTCCGCCGGTGCCGTAGCCCACGAGGACGCTTCCCGACTCCCCGTCGCCGGCTGCGTCTGCGGGCTCGGGCACCATGTCGGCGACTTCAGCCTCCTCGGGGGCGGATCCGGGCCCCGACGCAGCGCGGGTCTCGGCGGTCACCGCTTCGGGCGACGCGGCCGCCGCGGCGCCAGTCTCAGCCTCGTCCACCGCCTCGACGGTGATCAGCGGGTTGCCCACCTCGATCGACTCGCCGACCTCCGCGTGCAGCGTCACGATGCGGCCCGGGAAGGGGGATGGGACCTCTACGACCGCCTTCGCCGTCTCGACCTCCACGACCGGCTGATCGACCTCGATCACGTCGCCGACCTTGACCAGCCACTGAACGACTTCGGCCTCCGTCAGGCCCTCGCCCAGATCGCCGAGCAGGAAGTCCTTGGCCATCAGTGCTCCTTGCCTGCCGCGACGGGCACTAGAACGCCAGCGATCGGTCGACGGCGTCCAGGATCCGATCGACATCGGGGAGGAAGAACTCCTCGAGCTTCGCGGCCGGATACGGGATGTCCCATCCGCCGACCCGCAGCACCGGCGCCTCGAGGTGGTAGAAGGCCCGCTCGGTGATGCGCGCGGCCAGCTCGGCCCCGAAGCCGGCGAACACCTGCGCCTCGTGCACGACGATCGCGCGGCCGGTGCGCTGCACGCTTTCCACCAGCGTCGGCGTGTCGAGGGGGTTGAGGGTTCGCACGTCGATGACTTCCAGGTCCCAGCCCTCGTCCTCGGCTGCCTCAGCCGCCTCCATGCACGTGCGGACCATCGGCCCATAGGCCATCAGGGTGGCGGTCGTGCCGGCGCGGCGGATGACCGCCGTGCCGAACGGCTCGGTCTCGATCGGAAGGTCAATCTCCTCTTTGAGCCAGTAGCGGCGCTTCGGCTCGAAGAAGATCACCGGGTCGGGGGTTTCGATCGACCGGCGCAGCAGCGAGTACCCGTCCGCCGGCGTGCCAGGGCTGACGACCTTGATCCCGGCGATGTGCGCGAAGAACGCCTCAGGGCTCTCGGAATGATGCTCGACCGCCCCGATCCCGCCGCCGTAGGGGATGCGGATCACGACCGGCAGCGTGACGGTCCCCCTGGAGCGGTTCCTCATCTTCGCCAGGTGGCTGATGATCTGCTCGAACGCGGGATAGGTGAAGCCGTCGAACTGCATCTCCACGACCGGCTTGAAGCCGTACATCGCCATGCCGATCGCCGAGCCGACAATCCCGGACTCAGCCAGCGGGGTGTCGAAGCAGCGCTTCTCGCCGAAGCGCTCTTGCAGCTTGTCGGTGATGCGGAACACCCCGCCGAGGGCGCCGACGTCCTCGCCGAGGACCAGAACCCGGTCGTCGGCGGCCATCGCGTCGTGCAGCGCCGTGTTGAGCGCCTGCGCCATCGTCACCGCCACGCTACTGCTCCTCGCTGCCGTCGAGCTCGGCCCGAAGCTGCTCGCGCTGCTCGGCATAGCGCCCGGGCGGCTCGACGTAGACGTGCTCGAACATCTCCATCGGATCCGGATGCGGCGCGTCGGTGATCTGGGAGCGCATCCGAGCGCCGATCGCCTTGGCCTCCTCATCGATCTCGGCGCGCATGTCGTCGTCCAGCAGCCCTTGGCCCTCCATGAACGTCTCGAAGCGCGCGATCGGATCGCGGGCCTTCCACTCAGCCAGCTCCTCCGGCGTGCGGTAGCGGGTCGGGTCATCAGCGGTGGTGTGCGCCTCCATGCGGTAGGTCACCGCCTCGATCAGGCTGGGGCCCCCGCCGCCGCGGGCGCGCTCCACCGCCTGCCGCGTCACCGCGTAGCTGGCCAGCACGTCATTGCCGTCGCAGCGCAGTCCCGGCATGCCGTAGCCGACCGCCTTATGGGCGATCGTGGGCGCATGCGTCTGCTTGGACAGCGGCACGCTGATCGCGTACTGGTTGTTCTGGACGTAGAACACGCAGGGGGCCTGAAAGACGGCCGCGAAGTTGAACGCCTCGTGCGCGTCGCCCTCGCTGGTGGCGCCGTCGCCCAGGCACGACAGCACGACCAGATCCCGCCCGTCCAGCCCGGCCGCCATCGCATAGCCGGTGGCATGCAGCGTCTGGGTGGCGATCGGGATCGCGAGGAGCGCGAAGTTGCTCTCGTAGGGATCGTGATTCGACAGCCAGGTGCCGCGGAACAGGTGCAGGATCGCGCTCGGGTCGACGCCGCGCACCAGCGCCGCCCCCATCTCGCGGTAGGAGGGGAAGATCCAGTCCTGCGGGGCCAGCGCGTACGCGGCGCCGACCTGCGCCGCCTCCTGGCCGAGCAGCGACGCGTACACGCCGAGCTGCCCCTGCCGCTGGAGGGCGATCGCCTGCTTGTCGACCCGGCGGGCGATCACCATGTGGCGATACAGCGCCCGGAAGTCCTCGTCCTTCAGGTCCAGCGGGAAATCGGGAGACTCACGCAGCTCGCCATGGTCGTCGAGCAGCTGCACGGGGGGATGAGGCGGCAGCAATGAGGCCGGGTCAGGAACAAGCGCATCCATCACAACGAGGTGTACCCGCCGCCGCTCGGATCGACGCAGGCGAGTCGCTAGGGCAGCATGGGCACATGCGCCCTCCTGCCCCCCCGACGCCGCCGGCCCTGCTACTGATCGCCCACGGCACGCGCGAACCCCGCGGCTCGGAGGAGATGGAGGAGCTCGTGGCGCTGCTGCGTGCGCGCAGCCCTGTCGCGGTCGCGCACGCATGGCTCGAGGACTTCGCCGAGCCGAGCGCCGACGAGGCCGCCGCAGGCCTGGTGTCGCAGGGGGCGAGGCGGATCGTGACCGTGCCGTTCCTCAACTTCGGCGCGGGCCACGCCAAGACGGATGTGCCGGGCCAGATCGCGCTGGCGCACCGCGCCCATCCCGACGTCGAGTTCCTTCACAGCAGAGTGCTGGGCCTGCACCCATCGCTGTTCGCGCTCGCGCGCGCGCGCATCGACGCGGTCAGCGATCCGGCCCGACGGGGCGAGGAGGTGCTGGTTGTGGCGGCGTCGGGCTCCAGCGATCCGGACGCGAACGCCGACGTGGCAAAGGCAGCTCGGTTCCTGGCCGAGACCACCGGTCACCGCTGGGTCGAGATCGCGTTCGCGGGCGTCACCTGGCCGCGGATCGACGCGGTGCTGGAGCGCATCGCCGACGCGGGCGCGCGACGGGCGGCGCTGTTCAGCTGGTCGCTGCTCGCCGGCCTGCTCGAGCAGCGGGTGAGCGAGGCCGCCGCGAGGATCAGCGCAGCCCGACCGCTGGCGATCGCCGACGCGGGGCGCTTCGGCCCTGACCCGCTCGTGGCGGACGCGGTGCTCGACCGCTACCGGGAGGCGATCGAGGGGGACATCCGGATGAACTGCGATCTGTGCGCCTACCGAGTGCCCCTGCCGGGCCGCGAGGACTGGGTGGCGGCCCCCTCAGCCGGCGGCACCGGAGAGCGCGTCGGCCAGTAGCTCCGAGGCGGGCCGTCGGGCACCTCGGCGATCCGCCCCAGCCGCCGGGCGGTCACCATTCGTAGGCCGGCCGCTTCGCTGCGGCGGGCGCGTCGCCGTCCTGGTGCTCGCTGGCCGCAATCGCCAGCGCGGCGTCGGCGGCCGGATGCTCGACCAGCGCGAGGACCCTGCCCGCCATGAAGCGCGCGGTCCGCACCGCCTGGCCGGTGCGGGTGACCTCGCTCACCTCGACG
>DATKBU010000188.1:0-2582 GCA_035513815.1 Egibacteraceae bacterium | reverse complement strand
CCAGTCACGACGATGATCCGCGAGCGGGCGGGCAACACGGCCCTGCTCGGTGTCTCGGCGCTGACGCTGGCGACGCTCATCGGCATCCCGCTGGGGGTCTTCACCGGCAGCCGTGCGCACGGCCCGCTCGTCTCTGCCGCGAGGGGCGCATCGGCCCTGCTGCTCGCCGTGCCGCCGCTCATCACGTCGCTCGTCCTGCTGCTCGTCGCCGTCCGAACGGGATGGCTGCCGGCCGGGGGGCTGCCGGATACGAGCGCGGCCGGCGGCCCGCTGGCCGCTGTGGCGATCACGGCGCGCCATCTCGTGCTCCCCGCGCTGGCGCTCGCGCTGCCCATCGCCGCGTCGCTCGAGCGGCTGCAGTCAGGCGCCATGCGGGAGGCGCTCGACGATCCGTCGATCCTGGCCGCGCGCGCCCGCGGCATCCCGCCGAGGCGCATCATCTGGACGCACGCGTGGCGGCTGTCACTCAAACCGGTTGTCGCGATCTACGGAATTATCGTCGGCAGCGTGCTGAGCGGATCGTTCGCCGTCGAGATCGTGACCGTGTGGCCCGGGCTTGGCGACCTGACCTACCAGGCGTTGCGGTCGCGCGACTTGTACCTCGTCGCCGGGTGTGCGGCGACCGGTGCAGGCTTCCTCGCCGCCGGCATCTTCGCGTCGGACCTCGCGCTGGCCGCCGTCGATCCTCGCATCGAGGAGCGCGCGTGAGCCGGCCGTCGCCGCGTGCACTCGGGGCGGCACTGACGGCCGTCCTGGCACTGGTGACCCTGGGCGCCCCGTGGCTTGCGCCCCATCAGCCGTCGCGGCAGTTCACCGACCTCGCGCACGCGCCCCCCTCGCCGCCGCGAATCGTGGACGGGGAGGGGAGGCTGCGCGCGCCCTTCGTCTATCCGCTCCGCCTCGTCGATCGACTCGAGCGCCGCTACGAAGAGGACCGGACGCGGATGATCCCCCTGCGATGGGGGCCCGACGGCCTGGTCGATCCGCGCGATGGCGCGTGGCTGCCCCTGGGCGGGGACGCCCTGGGCCGCGACGTGTTGAGCCGGATCCTGCTCGGAGGCCGGACGTCCCTGGGCATCGCGGTCCTCGCGACGGGCGCGGCCCTGCTGATCGGTGCGCTCGTGGGTGGCCTTGCCGGGTTCGCGGGCGGCCGGGTGGACGACCTGCTCATGCGCGTGACGGACTTCGTGCTCGTCCTGCCCGCCATCTACGTCGTGCTGACGCTGCGCGCCGCGATGCCGGTCGTCCTGACGCCCGCCCAGGTGTTCTGGACAATGGCCGGCGTCTTCGCGCTGGCCGGGTGGCCGTACCCCGCGCGAGGGGTCCGGGCGCTCGTGGCCGCAGAGCGGGGCAAAGAGTACGCAGAAGCTGCACGGGCGATTGGGGCCGGACCCGTGCGGATTCTGATCAGGCACCTCCTCCCTGCCACCGCGGGGTTTCTGGCCGTGCAGGTGACGCTGCTGGTCCCGGCCTTCATCCTGGCAGAGGCCACGCTCTCGTACGTGGGGTTCGGTTTCCCGGAAACCTATCCCTCATGGGGAGTTATGCTGCGAGAAGCGGCGAACATCAGCGTGCTGGCTGACGCCCCCTGGCTGCTTGCACCGGCCGGCGCCATCGTGCTGGTCATCATGTCATTGCATTTGCTGGGCACACCGCCCCCTAATCGCAACGTTCGCGACGACTTACTCTCCTCCAGAACTCTCATCGCGTCCCGCTGACCATTCCGTGATCGGCGGAGAGCCGTTGCGCTTTCTGCCAGCCGGTGCCGGCAGCCCCTCACGAAAGCTGTGAGGGGGTGTCTCAGAACGGCTCATATCGCCGAAAAGTGGCATCGGAACCAGTTCTGCCGTAGATCGCTCAAATATCTGAAAATGAGTCACTTAGTGCCGCGCAAAAGAGCGCGGAAACTTCTGGCCCAGCCATTGCTCTGCCGTCAGCCGTTCGTCGAGGACTCTCTATCTTCAACCGAAAGGGACCAAAGTGTTGCGATGGCGTTTAATGTTGCGGGTCGGACTAGCGTCGGCGCTGGTCTGCGTCCTGGGAGCAAGCCCCGTGGCTGCCCAGGGGGGGCGCCCCAATCTCGATAAGAGCCTGATGGGCGCTGTCGGCAGGCCTGGGCTCGCCGCGAAGGGGCACCCCAAGCTCGATCGAACACTCAATGAGCGCGCTGATGCCAGCGGCACGTCACAGGTGATCGTGACGCTGCAGCCCGGCTGGAACGCCACGGGCCGCTCCGAAATGGCGAGGCTCGGCGGGAAGCTCGGTCGCGCGCTGCCGGGCCTCAACGGCCAGGTCGTCGAGCTGTCGAACGGTCAGCTCAAGCGGCTCGCCGATCATCCGGCGGTGGCCCGGATCGACCATGACCGCCCGACGTCGGGTCAGCTGGCCCGCGCGACCACGACGGTGGGCGCGCGCGCGGCGCGCCTGCAGTACGGCTACAACGGTGCGGGCGTCGGCGTCGCGGTCATCGACTCGGGGATCACCGGCTGGCACTACGACCTGCTCGGCTGGACCGGCCAGCAGCGGGTGACCGGCTGGATGGACTTCGTCAACGGCAGCACGACCCCCTACGATGACTTCGG
>DATKBU010000187.1:0-2252 GCA_035513815.1 Egibacteraceae bacterium | reverse complement strand
GAAGCCGCATTCGGCCAGCCACGCCCGCATCTGCTCCTCCGTGAATCCCTGCCACACGTGGCCCATCGTCTCGCGGTACTCCGCGTGGCCATGCGCCATCATGTCCACAACGATCAGGCGCGCACCCGGCTTCAGCACGCGACGCGCCTCGCTCAATGCCGCTACCGGCTCCGGCACGTAATGCAGCACCAGCGACATTACCGCTGCATCCAGCTCGCCATCGTCGATCGGCAGCGCTTCGAGCGCACCCGGCCGCAGCTCGACGTTGTCGCGGTCATGAAGGCGACGTCGCGCGGCCGCCAGCATCGCCTTCGATTCGTCCACCGCAATCACTCGACCCGCGTACGGCGCGAGCTCGGCCGAAACCGCGCCGGTGCCACACCCCAGATCGCCGATCACGACGTCGTCGCCCAGCAATGCCAGCAGACCCGCAAACCCGGCCCGCGCGCCGAACAGATCCGACCGCAGCGAATCCCACTGGCCCGCCGTCGACGAGAAGAACTCCTGGGACCGGGTGCGCCGCTCGCTCAGCACCTGCGTCGCGCGAGCCTCATCCTGCGCCGCCTCGGGCTGCGATCCGAGACCATCACGCACGACCTGCCACAGACGCTTCGCCGTCGCAGCCAGACGCGGAGCCAGCCGATAGTACCGGCTCGGCCCGTCCGACCGCGTGACCAGCCAGTCTTCGTCCGACAACAGCTTGAGATGCCGGCTCACCGTCGACTGCGGCAGCTGGGTGGCCGCGCACAACTCATTCACGCTCAGCTCATGGCGCCCGAGCAGCAGCAGCAGGCGCGTGCGGGTCGGATCGGCGAGCGATCCGATCATGGCGTGGATGTCGGCGGCCGGAGCCGGAGCGGCTTTAATTCGCATATCCGGATGGAAAGATATACAAGGTGGCTGCGGACGGCAAGCCTGGTCACGAATTCGGGAGCAGCAACGGCAGCGTGGGGTTGGCCGGGGCGGGTTCTCGCAGAGGACGGACCGGGGACTCGGCCAACAGATTGCGCGCCTCACGCATCCACATATTGAACAAGCAGGTACGACTGGCGATCCGAACGGAGGGTTACTCATGAAGCGATCACGAGGCTGGCTTGGGGCGGTTGCGTTGCTGGTCGTCACCAGCGGGTGCAGTGACGGGCCGACGGCCCCGGACCAGGTCCCGGTCGATTTCGAGTTGGCGTCGTTCGACCTGATGGGCGACGGATATGGCTATGGCGCCGCCGGAATGGGATCGTTCGCGGGCGCGCGCCATGGCCCGCCGGGTCTGCCAATCATGGGTCGGTTGCTGGCGCAGGCGCGCGCGACGGTCGTGGCCGAGCAGGGCAGGGAGGCGGCGCAGGCGATGTTCGCGACGCTTGATGCGCTGAGGCGGGAGGCACACGCAGCGCGGCGGGCGTCCGATCGCGGGCTGTTTCGCGAGAAGATCGAGGCGGCTCATGCCGAGGCGGCGCGCCTCATAGTGGCGATCCTGGGTGCGCCGCGAGCGCAGGAATTGATCGACCTGGCAAAGACGAAGCTGACTGCGCTCGACGCGCTGATAGCGGATTTGCAGGCGGGTGGTGCATCGGTGCCGCGACTGGAGCGGGCGAGTGAGCGAGTCCGCGAACTCATCGCGGCGGCGGAGTCGTCGCTTGCGGCGGGCGAGATCGTTGGCGCCATGATCAGGGCAGGTCGCGCCGCTCAACTTGCCCACGTCGCGTTGCATCACGGGTCACGCGCGGCAGCGGCAGGCGGTTGACACAGGGTGGCCGGCAGACTCGCGCGATCGAGCATGCCGGCCACGTTGGGCGACAAGGTCAGTACCGCGGTTCGAGCCCCAGGACCAGCCGGGCGGTGTCCCGCGCAATGAGCAGCTCTTCATTCGTCGGGATGACCCAGGCGTGCAGGCGTGAGTCGTCGGTGGAGATCCGACCTTCGGCCCCGTCGACCGTGCGCTCGTTGGCGGCATCATCGATATGCATTCCCAGCCACTGCAGGCCGTCGCTGATACGGGACCTGATCAGCGCGGCGTTCTCGCCGATACCGCCGGTGAAGACGACGGCGTCCGCGCCGCCCATGGCGGCCAGGTAGGCGCCGACATATTTGCGTGCGCGGTAGCAGAAGATCTCGATTGCGAGTCGGGCGCGGCGGTCATCGTGTTCGTGCGCTTCAGCGAGCAGCTCGCGCATGTCGTTCGTGAGGCCGCTGATGCCGAGGAGTCCGCTGTGCTTGTTGAGCAGAGCCTCGACCTCGTGCAGGTTCATGCCTTC
>DATKBU010000186.1:0-3094 GCA_035513815.1 Egibacteraceae bacterium | reverse complement strand
CGGCTTTCCGCTGCTGATCAAGCCGGCCGCCGGCGGGGGCGGCAAGGGCATGCGGGCGGCCGCCGGCGCGGCCGAGCTGGCCGAGGCGATCGCGGGCGCACGGCGGGAGGCGCGGGCCGCGTTCGCGGACGACCGGCTGCTGCTCGAGGCGCTCATCCCGCGGCCGCGCCACCTCGAGATCCAGATCCTGGCCGACACGCACGGCGCTGCGGTCCACCTCGGCGAGCGCGAGTGCAGCCTCCAGCGCCGCCACCAGAAGATCATCGAGGAGTGCCCGTCGCCGCTGGCCGACGCCGCGCTGCGGCAGCGCATGGGGACGGCGGCGCTGGATGTCGCGCGCGCCTGCGACTACGTCAGTGCCGGCACCGTCGAGTTCATTGTCCCGGACGACGCGCCGGAGTCCTTCTACTTCTTGGAGATGAACACGCGCCTGCAGGTCGAGCATCCCGTGACCGAGGCGGTCTACGGCGTCGACCTGGTCGAGCAGCAGCTGCGGATCGCCGCCGGCGAGCCGCTGGCCTTCGACCAGGCCGACCTGCGCCCCTCGGGACACGCGATCGAGGCGCGCGTCTACGCCGAGGACCCCGCGCGCGGGTTCCTGCCGACGGGCGGGCGGGTGCTCGACCTCGTCGAGCCCGCCGGCGAGGGGATCCGGGTCGACAGCGGCATCGTCCAGTCAGACACGGTTACCAGCGCGTACGACCCGCTGCTGATGAAGGTGATCGCTCATGCCGAGACCCGCGGCGGCGCCCTTCGCCGCCTTGACGAGGCGCTGAGCAGCACCTTGATCCTCGGTCTGGGAACCAACACCGGCTTCCTGCGGGATCTTGTGGCGCACCCGGATGTGGTTGCGGGCAAGCTCGACACCGGGCTGGTCGAGCGCGATCTTCCGCAGCGGTCAGAGACCGGCGTGCCACCGGATGTGCAGGTCACGGCCGCGCTGGCTCGGCTGCTCGATCTGGAGCCGGAGTCGGGCGAGCCTGCCGGTCCGTTCGACCTGCCGGGCGGATGGCGGCTTGGGGGTGAGCCGGCGTGGCTGTCCCTGCGCTTCTCGGCTGAGGGCTCGGAGCCTTCTGTGGTGCGCGTCCGGGGCCGGGCAGACGCTGCTGACGTCGAGGTCGCGGACGGCCCGCGGATCCGGGCGTCGGCGGCGCGGCAGCCGGACAAGTGGCTGTGCGTTTCGCTGGACGGCCAGGAGCGGCGCTACCGATGCGCGTCGGCCGGCCGGGTCCTGTGGCTCGGGCGCGACGGGCGGGTATGGGCTCTGCGAGAGGAAGATCAGCTGGCTCGCGGCGTCGAGGAGGCGGCCCCGGCGGGCGAGATAATCTCGCCCATGCCCGGCAGCGTGATCGCGGTGCACGTCGCGCCAGGGCAAAGCGTCGAAGCGGGCAAGCCGCTGATCGTGGTCGAGGCGATGAAGATGGAGCATGTCCTGACCGCGCCGATCGACGGGGTCGTGGCCAAGCTGCTCGTCGATGTGGGAGACCGCGTCCAGCTTGCGCAGCCGCTCGCGGTGGTCGAGGAGCAGCGGTGAGGCGGCCGGCCCGCGTCGCCGCCTCGGATCTGCCGCGCAGCGTGACGATCTACGAGGTGGGGCCTCGCGACGGCCTGCAGAACGAGCCGTCAGCCGTGGCCACGGCGGCCAAGATCAAATTCATCACACGCCTGGCCGATGCCGGCCTGAAAGTCATCGAGGCCACGAGCTTCGTGCGCGCCGAGCGAGTCCCGCAGCTCGCCGACGCAGCCGAGGTGCTCGCCGGCCTTGAGCGCGCAGACGGCGTGCGGTATCCGGTGCTGACGCCGAACCTGCGCGGGCTGGAGCGAGCGCTCGAGTCCGGCGCTCGAGAAGTCGCCATCTTCGGCAGCGCGACCGAGAGCTTCGCGCAGCGAAATCTGAATCGCAGCGTCGCGGAGTCGATCGAGATGTTCACCCCAGTCGTCGCGGGCGCCGCTGAGGCCGGCGTGCCCGTGCGCGCATATCTATCGATGTGCTTCGGGGACCCGTGGGAGGGCGAGGTGGCGCTGGACCGGGTGGTGTCGGCAGGTGCCGCGCTGCTCGATCTGGGCTGTCGCGAGCTGAGCTTGGGCGACACCATCGGCGTCGGGACGCCCGGGCATGTGACCGCGCTCGTCGGCGCGTTCGCCGACGCTGGGATCGGCGCCGAGCGCCTGGCGGTGCACTTCCATGACACCTACGGCCAGGCGCTTGCCAACACGTTGGCGGCGCTGCGCGCGGGCGTGACCGTGGTGGACGCCTCAGCGGGAGGCCTGGGCGGCTGCCCCTACGCGGAGAGCGCGACCGGCAACCTCGCCACCGAGGACCTGGTCTGGATGTTGGAGGGCGTCGGCATCGATACGGGCGTAGACCTCGAGCGGCTGGTCGCAACGAGCCTGTGGATGGCGCGCCAGCTCGGGCGGCCGAGCCCGTCGCGGGTAGTCCAGGCGCTGGGGGGCGGGCGGGATGCGGGATGATTGAGCGGGCTAGCGGCGCGGGACGCGCTGGCGGGCTGCTGTTTCTTGCGGTGCTGCTGCTCATCGCATACTTGGTGATCGCGGCAGTTGCGGGGCTGTTCAAGATCATCGTCGCGCTGGCCGCGTTCATCGCGATCAGCGTCCTCGCGCGCAACGTCCTGCGCCGCCGCTGAGCGCTGCGGTCCGCCGCTGAGCGCTGCGGTCCGCCGCTGAGCGCTGCGGTCCGCCGCTGAGGCATCCATCGACGATCCCGGCGGCATCTCGCCGCGATCGTCGAAGAAGCTCGGGCTCGATCAGCTGCCTCGACGGTTCCGGCGGTATCTCGCCGAAAATGACGGCGCAGGCGTCGTCCACAGCCTCGACCGTCTTCTCGAGCGCGACCGGCCGCGCTCCAGGCACGCTCGACGGCGTGGATCCTCATGTCACCCCTTGGGCTGCGCTGTGGCGGCTGGGCATCGGCCAGCACGGGGTCTTCCACGTTCGCCAGGCCGCGGAGCTCGGGATCTCGCCGCGGACGCTGCGAGATCGGGCGCTGCGGGAGCGCCTGCTGCGGCTGCAGCCGGGCACGGTGGGGGTGCCGGGGGCGCGGATCACCTTGCTGATGCGGGTATCGGCGGCGCTG
>DATKBU010000185.1:0-2881 GCA_035513815.1 Egibacteraceae bacterium | reverse complement strand
CCTAGGACCTGCAGCGATGCGGCAGCTGGAAATTCTTTCCAGCTGAAGTGATAACTACAGCGATGGAGTTCCGGATTGATGCACGCGGCTCACGGCGATCACGGGTCAGGGCCATCAATCGCGCGCAGAGCGCCTTCGCGCGCCCACTCATCGAGCAGCTGACGTGCTTCGTCCTCGCTCATCGGACCGCGGTCGAGCCGGGCTTCGAGCAGCATCGCCCTCGCCTCCCCCACCAGCGGTCCCGGCTCGAGCTTGAGATGCTCCATGATCTGGTTGCCGTCCAGCGCAGGCCGGACCTTGGCTGTCTCCTCCTCGACGGCCAGGCGCGCGATGCGCTCCTCCAGGTCGGTCATCGCGTCGGCGAGGCGGAGCGCCTTTGCGCGGTTGCGCGTCGTCACGTCGGCGCGCGTGAGCTCATTCAGTCGCCGCAGCTGCTCTGGGGCGCCTGCGTCACGCACGTAGCGGCGCACCGCAGAGTCGGTCCACTCGCCCTCGGCGTAGCCATGGAACCTCAGGTGCAGCGCAATGAGCTGGCAGACCTGGTCGATCACCGCCCCCGAGTAGCGCAGCTCGCGCAGCCGCGCCTGCGCCATCCGGGCGCCGACTTCTTCATGGTGGTGGAAGCTGACCTTGCCGCCTGAATGAAATCGGCGGGTGGCCGGCTTGCCGATGTCGTGCAGCAGCGCCGCAAGCCGAAGGACCAGATCCTCCGCGGGAGCGCAGCGCTCGACCACGGCCAGCGTGTGGGCGTACACGTCCTTGTGATGATGCAGCGGATCACGCTCCATCCGCAGCGCTGGAATCTCCGGCAGGAACTGGCCCGCGAGTCCCGTCTCGCACAGCAGATCCATGCCGTGCGCTGGCTTGGGCGAGACCAGCAACCGGTTCAGCTCGTCGCGAATGCGCTCCCGACTGATGCTCGCCAAGCTGTCCGCCATAGCGCCGGCCGCCTTCAGCGTCCCCTCATCCGCAGATGCCCCCAGCACTGCGGCGAAGCGCGCCAGACGCACCATGCGCAGAGGATCGTCGGAGAAGCTGATCTCCGGATCGAGCGGAGTCCGCAGCAGGAGTCGCCGCAAGTCCGCCAGGCCCCCGAACGGGTCGACGAACAGATGGTCGGGCAGGCGAACCGCCATCGCGTTGATCGTGAAATCCCGCCGCGACAGATCCGTCTCGATGTCCTCGCCGTACGTGACCGCCGGATGTCGAGACCCTGGCTCGTAGACCTCCGCGCGGAAGGTCGTGATCTCCATCTTGGCCTCGCCCTTGTGGGCGCTGATCGTCCCGAAGCGCGCCCCCGTCAGCCAGATGTTGTCCGCCCAGCCCTCCAGCACCGACTTGGTCTGCTCGGGCAGCGCCGAAGTAGCGAAGTCGAGATCCTGCTGGATCCGGCCCAGGAGCGTGTCCCGAACGGTCCCGCCGACCAGGTACAGCTGATGACCGGCCGCGTCGAAGCGCTGGCCGAGCTCGTCGGCAACCGGATAGACCGCGACGATCTCGGCCAGCCTTCGCTGCTGCTCAACGGTCAACGCGGTATCAGCCATGCCGCGGCTAATGCTAGCCCGAGCAGCCGCGGGCCCCGGCGTGGCGCTGCTGGCTAGCCCTTCAGTCCGGCAGCCCGGATCGCGATGCGGAAGTCGTGTGAGCTGGTGGCCGCGGCCAGCGCGTCCTTCAGCGTGACCAGGCCGTCCCGGTACAGCGCGAGGAGATGCTGGTCGAAGGTCTGCATCCCGTAGTACTCGCCCTCGGAGATGGCCTGCTCGATCATCTCGGTCTTGGACGGGTCAGTGATGAATTCCTCCATGCGCACCGTGTTGACCATCGCCTCAATCGCCGCGATGCGACCGCCGCCCGCTTTCGGCAGCAGACGCTGGCAGATGATGCCCTGAAGCGAATTCGACAGCGACAACCTGGCCTGCGCCTGCTGGTACGGCGGGAACATGTCCACGATCCGGTTGATCGTCTCGGTCGCGTCCGTGGTGTGGAGGGTCGAAATGACGAAGTGGCCGGTCTCGGCGGCCTGCAGTGCCGCCGTCACCGTCTCGACGTCGCGCATCTCCCCGAGGAAGATGACGTCAGGGTCCTGACGGGCGACCGAGCGCAGGGCCGTGGCGAAGTCCTTGGTGTCCACGCCGATCTCGCGCTGGTCGATGATCGCCAGGTTGTCGGAATGCAGGATCTCGATCGGATCCTCCAGCGTCACGATGTGGCAGCGACGGGTCGCATTGATGTGGCTGATCATCGCCGCGGTCGTCGTCGTCTTGCCGGATCCGGTCGGCCCCGTCACGAGCGCAAGGCCGCGGTGCTCCTCGGCGAGCTTGCGCACGACCGGCGGCAGGCCCAGGTCGTCGAAGCTCTGGCTCCCCGGCAGAACTCGGCGAAGGACCATCCCGACCGAGCCCCTCTGGCGGAACACCGCGACGCGGAAGCGGCCCACTCCGTGGAGGCTGTAGGCGAAATCCGCCTCATCGCCGCGATCGAAGCGCTCGCGCGACAGCGGATCCATGAGCTCCAGCGCCATCCGCTCAGTGTCGTCCGGCGACAGCACCGGAAGGTCATGCACATCGCTCAGATCACCGTCGACGCGCACATACGCCGGGCCGCCGGCATTCAGGTGGAGGTCCGAGCCGCCCTTGTCGGCCAGGTACTTCAGATAGCTGTGAATGATCACGACGCGTCGTCGCCTCCTCGCGCAGCGGCGGACAGGTGCGCTCGACCCTGTCCGATGGGTCGCATGCAGTGTCGGCCGACGGCGCCCAAGACTTGACCGCGTCTATGCTCGGTGGATGGCCAGGTACCCGACCAGGCAGGCGGTATCTGCCGGAGGGCTGGTGCATGAGGACCGCCCCGACGGGCGGTGGGTGGTGCTCATCTCCCGCCG
>DATKBU010000184.1:0-4372 GCA_035513815.1 Egibacteraceae bacterium | reverse complement strand
GCCCGACCAGGGGGCGCCGGTCTCGCCGACGGAGCGCGCCGCCGCCCTCGCCGGGCGTCTGCTGGATCGACACGGCGTCGTGACGCGATCCGCGGTCGCCGCCGAGGCGGTCCCAGGGGGGTTCAGCGCCGTCTACGGTGTGCTCAAGGCCATGGAGGAGGCTGGGCGCGCGCGCCGCGGCTACTTCGTCGAGGGTCTCGGCGGCGCCCAGTTCGCTCTGCCCGGCGCCGTGGATCGGCTCCGCTCGATGCGCGAGGGCGCGGATGGCGGGCAGTCAGAACGCGTTGCGCTGGCCGCCACCGATCCTGCCAACCCCTTCGGCGCCGCCCTGGCCTGGCCCGATCCCGCTGGCGATCATGCGCATTCGCCACGGCGCATGGCCGGCGCCTACGTCGTCCTGGTCGACGGCGCGCTTGCGGGCTACGCCGAGCGCGGAGGCCGTTCGCTGCTGACATTCGGCGCTGACGACGGCCTTCTTGACGGCTTCGCCGCCGGGCTGGGTCGCCTCGTGTCGGCTCGCCAAGTGCGGTCGCTGCAGGTGCAGCGAATCGACGGGGGGCCGCCGGCGGACCAGCCGCTCGTGGCGCACCTGCGCCGCCACGGCTTCGCCGATCATCCTCGGGGCCTCATCCGACGGTGACTGCGTCGCGTTTCGGTCTGGTGCGAAAGGCTCAGTAGGCTGCGCCTGTTCGGTATGGTGACAATCAAACGCCGCCCAGGAACGCCGCCCAGGGCAGGCGGTGCGACAGCGACAGCGGTTCGAAAGCGGGCGATTCAAGGGTGAGCGCGAACATCGCGGCGGCGCGAGTCCGTCGGTTCCTGGTCGTGGCCGCGACAGTCACGGCGGCGGTCGCGCTGCCGCTGGCTGCCGCCGCATCAGCGGGCGTCAGCGGACCCTGCGACGGCACGGTGACCATTGACGGACGCACGTATGGGCCCGCGAACGACACGCCAGGCAATCCGATCGTGATCCCTGCGGAGAGCGGCCTAGTGGCCGAGTGGGAGGGTCACACTGATGTGGTGATCACGAAGCATTCCGGGTCGGTCGGCGTCGTCGTCGGCCCGGCCGCCATACCGATCGCCAAATGGGCAGGCGACAATGCCGAAGAGGCGGTTGAGGCCTCCGATAGCTACCCGATCGACAGCGCTCGCGACCTCCTGCCGGTTGATCTGGTCGGCCTCTATCAGGTCGAGGGGAAGCACGACGGCGAGGGCGGCTCGTGCAGCGGCTCTGCAATGGTGAGGATCGAGGGGAATCCACTCGCCACGCCGGTCGGCGCAGGAGCGGCCGTCGGCACGCTCGTCACGGGCGCGGCGTTGGGAGCAGCTGCAATGGGGAGGAAGCCGTGAGCGCTGCAGACGACGTCGGGATGAACGACCGATTCGATGCAGACGCCGGACCGGTCGTCCGGCGACGCGGCCGCCCTGTGCTGGGGGCAATCGCTGGCCTCTTCCTCGGCATCTTCGTCGCCGTCGACCTTCAGCAGTTCGCGATTCGTCCTCTCGACAACTGGAGCGTGCTGGGCCTGCCCACTCTGGGTCTCGTCCTGGGCCTCGCGCTGGGCAGGTTTGCGCCGCTGCGCCGGCGCCCTCGCGACGAGGCGCAGGCGACGCCGGCGGCCGAGGGCACCGCGGACGCGAGCTAGCCAGCGGCTACCTTCGGGGGATGCCAGAGGGAGATACGGTCTTTCGCACGGCCGCCAAGCTGCGCTCGGCGCTTTCACGGCAGGCGGTGACCGAACTGTCGACAACGGCGCGTCAGCCAATTGCGCGCGGGGTCGAGCGCCTGATCACGCAGAGCGTCGCCGAGGTGTCCTCGCGCGGCAAGCACCTGCTCATATGGTTCGAGCCCAGCGGCCTGGCGATCCACACCCACCTCGGGATGAATGGCGCCTGGCACGTCTACGAACCCACGCAGGCGTGGAAGAAGCCGCGGCGGCTCGCCCGCCTGACAATCGGCGTCCCGGACGCCATCGCAGTGTGCTTCTCGCCACAGGTCTGCCGGCTGCTGGCGCCAGGGGAGGTCGAGCGCGACCCGAGCCTGGCGTCGCTGGGTCCTGATGCGCTGGATGACGCAGTCGACCTCGCGCAGGCGCGCCGCCGGCTCGATCAGCGCGGCGACTGGACGGTGGGCGAGGCGCTGCTGGACCAGCGAGTGCTTGCCGGTATCGGCAACGTCTACAAGAGCGAAGTGCTGTTCATCCACTCCGTCGACCCGTGGGCGCCGGTGTCCGAGATCGCGGATACCGTTCGCGACGCGCTGCTGGCGACCGCGGTATCGCTGCTGAAAGCCAACGCCGTACCCGAGGCGACGGCCAGGACCACCACTCCAGCCGGCTTCAGGCAGCGACTTCACGTTTACGCGCGCGCCGGCCGCCCGTGCCCCCGCTGCGGCGGAGAGATCCGCGCCGCACGGCAGGGTGAGCGCGCTCGCACCACCTACTGGTGCCCGACTTGCCAGGGGGCGGGCCCAGACCGGTGCTAGCGTCCGGCCGATGGAGCCGGCCTACGCCATTCTCGTCCACCTCTCGAAATTCGTCATGGCGTTGATGGGCTGGAAATCCCACGTCGAAGGGGCAGACAAGATCCCGGCGGCGGGCCCGGCGCTGCTGTCGTGCAACCACATCAGCTTCCTTGATCCGATCCAGCTCGGAGTGGCCGCCTACGACCGCGGGCGCTGCGTGCGCTACCTGGGGAAGCGCGAGCTGTGGGATCAACGGGTGCTCGGCTTCTTCGCGCGCAGGACGCGACAGATCCCCGTCGACCGCACCAGAACACCCGGCGCGGCGCTTGCCGGCGGCGTCAGGGCGCTCAAGGACGGGGAGGTCGTCGGGGTCTTCCCGGAGGGAACGATCTCCACGACGTTCTCGCTGCGCAAGGCGAAGCTCGGAACCGCTCGCATGGCGCTGGCTACCGGGGTCCCGCTGATTCCCTGCGCGGTGTGGGGGGGCCAGCGGATCGCGACCAGAGCGAGGAAGTGGACGGCGCGGCGCGGCGTGGCGCTGTCGCTGGTGGTCGGGGAGCCGATCCCCTATTCCGTGGACGAGGATCCGGCCGAGGTCACGGATCGGCTCATGGCGGCGATCGCAGCGCTCGTCGACCGCGCGATGCGGGAGTATCCCCAGGCGCCCGCCGGCGAGGGCGACCGCTGGTGGCTTCCTCGCCCCGACGATTCGAACGCCGCGGACTCCGATTGAGACTGCACTGACCGGACATGAAAGAAGCGCCGCCCGAAGCTCGGGCGGCGCTCCTTTCAGAAAGGGGTGAAGCTAGCCAAGGACGGTGACGTTTGAGGCCTGCTCGCCCTTCGCGCCCTGGGTGATGTCGAACTCCACCTTGGCGCCCTCCGCGAGGGTGCGGAAGCCGCTGCCCTGAATCGCAGAGAAATGTACGAAGACGTCGTCGCCGTCCTCGCGGGAGATAAAGCCATAGCCCTTGTCGTCGGAGAACCACTTCACGGTGCCAACAGCCATTGTTGCCCTCGTCTTTCTGGTGCTACGCAGTTCCCCGGAGGGGACCGGGAGGGGCTGCAACAGCTTTTGGTGCCCGTGCAGACTTCACGAACTTCGTGCCCTCATTCACTACCGTAGCAGCGACCCCTCAGCGGGGATAGAAGAAAAAATGGCGCTACGGCAACCCGTTTGACGTACCGATACGTCTAAGGAGGACAGCACCGCCCGACGAGGATGGTGACGCCGATGCGCCGAGAGCAGGTCATGCGCCGGGCCAGGCCGGCCCGCACTCGACGCCGCCAGCTGCCTGCGCCGCCGCTTCCGGATCGGACCTCTCCGCTGGCCGGGGCCGCGATCGCCAAGGCAGACGGGCTGGTGAGCCGAATCGACCGGCTGCTGGGCCCAGTCGAGGACTGAGCAAGGGGCCGCCTCAGCCCAGGCGCCGGTCGGCCAGCGCAGGGAACTCCGCGCGAGCCTTGCGGATCTCGGCCACGTCCAGGTCCGCGCGAAGCGTGCCGGCGCGCTCGTCCAGCTCGCCGAGCACCGCGCCCCAGGCATCGAATGCGCAGGAGTGGCCCAGGTAGCGACCTCCGGCGGCGTTGCACGCGATCAGGCCTGCTTGGCTCTCGATCGCCCGCGCTCTGGCCAGGGTGTGCCACGCGTCGATTCTCGGGAACGGCCACGCGGAGACGACGGCGAGCACGTCTGCGCCCTGGTCGATCTGCGCGCGGTACAGCTCCGGAAAGAGGTCGTAGCACGTCGACAGGCCGATGCGCGCGCCCTCGGCGTCGAACACGCACACGTCGCCGCCAGCGGTCAGCAGCTCGCTCTCCAGCGATTGGTAGCCGAACAGGTGGATCTTGCGGTAGGCGGCGAGCAGCTCGCCCGACGCGGAGAAGGCCACCGCGGTGTTATGCAGC
>DATKBU010000183.1:0-3416 GCA_035513815.1 Egibacteraceae bacterium | reverse complement strand
GCCATTCCCCCGGTCGAGGGAGAGCTCGACCACATGTTGGCCTGGCAGCATGCCCGCGCGCCACGCGATGCCGCCGGTCTCCACGGTGGCGACGTAGACGCCGCCGTCGCGGTCCTCGAGCGTCAGCCCGAGATCGACGTGCCCCGACATCCAGGCCGCGAGGCCGATGAGCCCTGCGCAGAACAGGACCAAGAGCGCGGCCGCATCCCGGCGCGGAAGGGTCATACCGGCGACGGTAGCAGAGCCGGATGCGCGGATGAATGCGGGAGATCACGCAATCGGGTGCGTTGATGCCACGGATGGTGCTCGAGCGGTTCTCCACCCAGCATGCGTACAGGAGGTGACCCGATGCGCATCTTTCGATCCACCCTGGTGGCCCTTCCGTTCGTTGCCCTTGCGCTGCTGATTGGAGGGCTTTCGGTTCTCATCGGCCTGGCACGATGACCGATATGCTCGAGACCCACGATCTCGCGAAGCGATACCGCCGTGGGGTCTGGGCCCTGGCGGGGATCGATCTCGCCATCCCGCAGGGGGGAATCACTGCGCTGGTCGGCCCGAATGCCGCGGGCAAGTCGACCCTCATCAAGACCTGGGTCGGCTTCGAGCGTCCGACGCGCGGCTCGGTGCGCGTCGCAGGCATCGACCCGTGGCGCGACCGATCCGCCGCGCTGGGCAAGCTGGGGTATGTGCCGCAGTCGCCATCGCTGTACGACGGCCTGTCGGTCGAGGACCACCTCGACCTCGCCCGTCAGCTCCGTCCCGGCTTCGACCGCGAGTACGCGCGCGACCGGCTCGCGCAGCTCGACATCCCCGCCGATCGCGGCGCGCGCGAGCTGTCCGGCGGCCAGCAGGCGCAGGTGGCGCTGGCCCTGGCCCTCGGGACGCGCGCGCCGGTCCTCCTGCTGGACGAACCGCTCGCCTCGCTCGACCCGCTGGCACGACGCGAGTTTCTCCATGTCCTGACCGATGCGGTCCGCAGCGACGGCGCCACGGCGCTGCTGTCGAGCCACATCGTCACCGACGTGGAGCAGTCGTGTGACCGGCTTATCGTGCTCGGAGTCGGGAAGGTGCTGCTCCACGACACCGTGACCGGGGCACTCGGTGCCCACGCCATCTCGCTCACCCAACGAGCCGATGCGGTTGCCAGCTTCGCGGCACCGGACGGATCGCGCATCTCGCTCGTCCGCGGCACCGCCGACCGACCCGCAACGCTGGACGAGGTTGTGCTCGGCTACCTGGCGTCCGGGCGCCCATCGTCGGTGGCGGCCGCATGACCGGCGCGCTGACCTGGGCGCGCCTCTCCTTTCGGCAGCAGCGCTGGGAGCTCATCCTTGTGGCGCTCGGCGTGGCCGGCACCGCGGTCGCGATGCTCTATTTCGCCTTCACGCTCGATGGGATGCGCGCGGCCAGCCCAGACTGCCTTCGCGACCTGGAGGCGAACGTGTTCACGGATTCCGGCCCGCCCGCGGCGTGCCAGGCCGTCCTCACCGCCTACTACGACGCGTACAACTGGGGGACCAATCTCGCGAACGTGGCATGGCTGGCGCCGTTCGGGATCGGCGTCATCCTGGGAGCGCCGCTCGTCGCCCGCGAGATCGACGGCGGGACGGCGCAGCTGGCCTGGTCGCTGAGCCCGTCGCGGGTCGGCTGGCTGGTTCGACGCATCGCCTTCGTCTCCCTCTTTGGAGCGGCGCTGCTGGCAGTGCTGGCGGTCACGAGCGCGCTCCTCACGGCGGCGATGTTTCCGGAGCTGAAGCTGAGCGAGGACTTCATCTATTTCGGGCGGCGCGATCTTCCTGTAGTGGCGCGTGGCGCAGGAGCGATCATGCTGGGAGTCCTCGTCGGCGCGGTCATCGGGCGAGTACTGCCCGCGGTCCTGGCGTCCGCGCTGGTCATCGGGCTCGCGTTCCTGGGCCTCAGCCTTGGCGAGGATCGCTGGAACGCGTCCGAGGCCACCCTGCAGCGCTTCCAGGAGACGCCGGGCGGCTCGATGTCCTTCGACATGACTGCGCTGGCTGTCGCCTACGGGATGGAGACCGCCGACGGCGAGTTCATCACCTACTCCGAGGCCAACGAGCGAGGGATGAATCCGCACATCGCGGACGAGAATGGAGGCTGGTATGCCTCCGAGGAGGACCTCCAGGCAGGGCGCCTGCTCGGCTACGACGCACGGCTCTCGATTCCCGGTCAGCGGTATCCCGAACTCGTTCTGCGTCACTCAGCGCTCGCCGCGGCGCTCGGGATGCTCGCGCTTGGTCTGACGGCCATCGTCGTGGTCCGTCGACGGCCGGTGTAAGGAGCGGGCGGTGACTTGGGCTCGCCTCACCTTCCGACTCCAGCGGTCGTCCATCGGCTTCGCGGCTCTCGTGTGCCTCGGATTAGCGGCCCTCGCCGCGTGGCTGACGCTGAGCCTGCCGACCATGCTTGCTGATTGCGAGGGCCCTGGCGGCCCGGACCAGTGCGGAACGATCTACCTGTTCGGCTCCCCTCTCGGCGACGCGACGTTGTTGTTCAACCTGGGAGTCGGCGTCGCGATGTACGCGGTGCCGCTTGTGCTCGGAGCGCCGGTGTTGACGCAGGAGATCGAGCGGCGGACCGCGATGATCGCGTGGCCGCTGGCCGGTTCCCGCCTGAGATGGCTCGCCTGGCGCGCGGGGTCGGTGATGGTCATCGGCCTGGTGCTGATCGGGGTCCTGGCCATTGCCGCCGAGGGGCTGGCGGGTGCGGAGGCTCTGGATGGAGACCTGGGTTTCGCGCAGCACGGAGCGCGCGGCATCTCGCTGGTGACCCGCGCCGCGCTGATGCTCGTCGTGGCTATCACCGTTGGGGCGGTCATCGGGAGGGTCCTGCCCTCCCTGTTGATCGGCGTCGCGCTGGCCGCCGGCCTCTCGACCGCGGTGGCTTCCCTGCCGCCGTATGGGGTCGAGTCGACCGAGCTCACAACGGCCGAGATGAACGGCGGAAGTCCATTCACGACGGGTGCCGCGTACCGAGCTCCTGACGGCCGGCCAATCAGCGAAGACGAGGCCAATGCCATCAGCCAGGCGGTGTATCAGGAGTACAGCCCGGAGCTGCCGCCCGACTCGATCCTGCCGTACAGCGTGTCGTATGGCGTCGCCGGGTCGCGCTACTTCGAGGTCCTCGCCCGCGAGTCCGCGCTGCTGGTAGGCGTGACCGTCCTGGTCGGTGGCGTCGCGGCGGCCGTCGTTCAGCGTCGGCGGCCGGAGTGACTGGCTCGCCTCGGAGGCCGGCACAGGTGGGGCCGATGAGCCGTGCGTGGACGTGGTTGCGGTTGTCGTATCGGCAGCAACGCTGGGAGCTGCTGCTGATCGCGGTGGCGGTGATCGGTGTCGCCGGCGCGATGCTGTGGTTCACGAGCCAGATCGCCGAGCTGCGCGCCCTGCGTGACGAGTGCC
>DATKBU010000182.1:0-2683 GCA_035513815.1 Egibacteraceae bacterium | reverse complement strand
GCCTCCGCGACATCCACGTTGGGCAGGGCGAAGCCGCGGCCGACAACCGAGCTGGCCGCCTCGGAGATCGGCATTCCGCCCTCGACATCGGCGGCGACGCGCACGCGGAACAAGGTGTCCTGCCCCGCCCAGCCGTCCATGCGCACGCGCGCCTCGACGCGATCGACCCCCTCCCACAGCGTGTACTCGGTCGTCCAGCGGCAGCCGCCGAAGTGCAGCTCGGCCACGATTCGCTGCCCGATGGCGCAGCGCTCCACGCGCACGTCGGCGACCTGCTCTCCGGAGCGAGCGACCGCGCCAGTGGGCGTCAGGTGCCATGGGCCCTCGGCGAAGTGCGGATGGTCGGGGTACTCGTCGTACGCCAGCAGCTCGCCGCCCAGGCGGCCGCGCTTGAGCAGCTCCTTTCCGGCTGACTTGTCGAACAGGCGCGTCATCGCGCCGCCTCGATCGGCGTCGACCTCGAGCAGGTAGCGCTCGTTTTCGATCCACGACTCCTCTGAGGGCTGCCACGTGCCATCTGCGACGTCGGCCGGCGCCGCCACCGCCCGGTACGTGCGGTAGCCGACGCCCGGCACGTCGCGCGCGACGAAGACCAGGCGCACCACCAGCGAGCCGTCCTCGCCGGGCTCCGAGCCCTCCACGCACGTCTCGACCGGGCGCCCGTCGGAGTCGAGCAGCTGCACGCCGGCCGCCGGCTCGTCCAGGCGAACCTCCACGCGCGCCGCGTCGGTGCGCGTCCACGACATCGGGTTGAACGCGGTCACGGCCGTCCCGGCGCCGCTGGTGTCGATGTGCGCGCCGATATGGCCAAGCGAGCGATCGAGGACCTCGGCAGCCAGATCCTTGGCCTCCCGCCATCCGGCCAGCAGATCCAGATACACCTGGTCGGACTCCGACCCGGTGATGCCGTCGTGGTGCGCGCTGTACAGCAGCTGCCGCCACGCCTTGTCGATCGCCTCGCCCGGGTAGCGCCCGCCGAGCAGCGACGCGAGGGTCGCGAACCGCTCCGCATTCAGCAGGGTGGTCTCCGCGTCGCGGTGCATCTGCTTGGTATCGATGTAGGACACGTCCTTGCCGGTGTAGATGGGGTTCATGTCTCGGGTCTGGGGGGTGAGGCGCCGCTTCGACGCGCGAAGCTCTGAGCGCACGGCGTCGAAGAAGTCGGCTGCCGTCGCGCAGACGAAGCGAGGCCAGACGTAGCGCGCGTTCCAGTCGCGCTGGATCTCGGTGACCCAGCGGTTCGGCGGCGAGTAGTCGGTGCCGACGGGCAGCAGCACGTTCCTGGTCGCCGCCACGGCCTTGAGCTCGGAGAACAGCCGGTAGGCCTCGGCCTCGGCCTCGGCGAGGGTGGCAGCGGCGTCCATCCACCATCCCGCCGAGTAGTGGTTGGCCATGTAGCAGGTCAGGAGCCCTCTCCCGCTGGGCGCGATCCACTCGAACTCGCTCGGGAACTGCATCAGCGGGGCGCCGCCCACTCCGTGAAGCTCGAGCAGCTCCGGCTTCATCCGCTGGCTCCAGTTGGGGCCCCACTCGTGGAACGGGCCGCGCGCGAAGGACGCCGACGTCAGCCCGGCGGCCGCCATCTGGCCCGGGAACTGGGGATCGTGGCCGAACACGTCCAGCTGCCAGGCAGTGTGCGGGTCGCCGCCCAGCACATCGCGCTGGTAGCCCACACCGTAGACCGCGTTGCGCGCGGTGTTCTCGGCGCTGACCAGGTTGGTGTTCGCCTCGTTGTACGTGCCGCCGACCAGCTCCAGGCGGCCTTCGCGCAGCAGCGCCCGGATCCAGTCGCGCTGCTCGGGATGCACATCCCAGTAGGGCTTGAGGTAGTCCAGCTCGGCGAGCACGAAGCGGTAGTCAGGGTCCTGGCGGGCCATCTGGAGGTGAGCCTC
This sequence comes from Egibacteraceae bacterium, assembly GCA_035513815.1. Classification (GTDB taxonomy): domain Bacteria; phylum Actinomycetota; class Nitriliruptoria; order Euzebyales; family Egibacteraceae; genus DATKBU01. The sequence goes on along the minus strand of DATKBU010000182.1, from coordinate 791 downwards.
GACGAGGTCCATCCCCGCGCCCTGGAAGCGCTGCCGCCACTGCTGCGCGGCGCTGAGCTGATCCCACTCCTCGGTATAGGCGGACTGCGTGTTCCACCACACCGGGTCGTAGTGGAAGTGGGGGACCATGAACATGCGCCATCCCGGCTCTGCCACAGCCAGCGTGAACGGCGCCGAGGCGGTCCCGCTCGGCCCGCTGGCGACGACCTCCCCCGGCAGCGCGGCCCCCGGCTCGACCCCGGGCGAGACCGCCACGCCCAGCTCGACCCACGCACGACCGCCGGGGTCCAGGCCGGGCGCCGTCGCGGGATCCGGCGCGGTCAGTCCGTAGCCGCGAACCGCGACCGTCGCCGGCGAGGAAGCGGCCTCCTCGTCGTTGACGACCTCGACACGCACGACCTGACGAAGGTCATCCTCGGCCCCGACGAACAGGTCGGTGGATTCTGCTGCCGCGATGCGCACGTGGTCCTCCTTCAGTGGCGATGGATCGGATCCCCGCCTCGGGGATCGCCCGGGTGCAGCCAGTCGGGCGCCAGCCGGGCGAGCTCGGCGGTGCGCCCGGCCAGCCAATGGTCAAAGGCCCGCTGGCGCGCCGCGGCCAGCAGCTCGGCGCGCAGCGCCGCGCGCGCCTGCGGGTACGGGATCCCGGCGGCGGGCGTGACGGCCTCGACGCGAGCGACGTGCCAGCCGAACTCGGTTCTGACCGGTCCGACGACCTGCCCCGCGGCGGCGGAGAACACCGCGTCCTCGAACGACCCGGTCAGCTCGCCTCGGCGGATCTCGCCGAGGTC
>DATKBU010000181.1:0-3586 GCA_035513815.1 Egibacteraceae bacterium | reverse complement strand
AGCCTGGATCATGCTGGTGGGCGCGCTACTCGGAGCGTTGAACACGCTGGGCATCCTGGCCCTGCCGGGCCCATTGCGCGGCCCGGCCCTCGGCGGCACCGGCTTCGCATGGCTGGGCCTTTCGGTGATGCGGATCGCCGGGGTGCGCCCAGCGGCGGGACGGCAACGAGTCTGACATGGGCGCCCATCGGCAGATGCGGTTCGCCTTTCGCGCGTGATGTATCTGTGGGCTGCGCGCCACGCCAGGGCGGCCGATGAATCCGGCCGTACCGATGGCTCATGTCACCCCGTACTGCACCGCTCCATCGGAAATCGGCTGCCCTGCACCGTCCTGGTTAGCTCAGAACGGGAAAACAGTCCTGGCTCGGCGGCACGCTGTGGCCGCGCACCAACGGGCTGACCAAGGGACATCTCTTATGAGCGCGTCCAAGCGGGCGCGAGCGACATCATCCTATCGAGCGCGACGCGCGCCAAGCGAAGCCCGGCGGCCCCACCGATGACCTGCGCGACGACGATCAGCGCCACGATGAGCGCCGGCACGGCAACACCCATCACCGGGATCAGCCAGGACCCGGCGTCAGGCAGTGTCGGCGTCGGGGGCGAAAGCCCAGGAATGCTGGTCCGACCGGTGACCGCGCCGGCGGCTCCCGCAGCGTTGGCGCGATCATCGGGCGCCGCCGAGCGACCGGCGCCAGGCAGGACCAGGTCATCCGAGACGATGGTGGACGACGGGGCCGCCGATTCCTCGAGCTGCGCGGACGTCGCCGGAGATGGTGACGCCGATGAAGACGCGCCCGGCGAGCCGTTCTCCGGCCGCGTGCTTGGCAGCGGGCTGTTCAGGTCGATGCTCGGCAGCGGGCTGTTCAGGTCGATGCTCGGCAGCGGAAGCGGATCGACGGCCCGCGACGGAACCGCACCGACGCCCAAGGCAACGCATGCGGCGATGACCAGCGCGGCCAGGGGGCCAGCTCCTCGGCGCACCGTGCGCCTCACGCCGCCGTCCCTTCGGACAGCCAGACGGAGGGGGGCCGCGCATCGGATGGAACGGGTGCCTCGGCCTGCGATTCCATGGCCAGGATGAAGACATCCACCAGGCGCGGCTCGAGCTGCGAGCCAGCGGCCTCGGCGAGACGCTGGAGCCCGATTGCAGGGCTCAGGGCGCGCCGATACGGCCGCGTGGTCGTCATGGCCGAGAACGTATCCGCAACGCTGAGGACCCGGGCGATTAACGGGATCCTTTCGGCCTCCAGGCCGTCGGGATATCCGGTGCCATCCCAGCGCTCGTGGTGATGGCGAACACCGTCGACCACCAGGTCAGCGTCTGCGAGATCACGCACGAGAACGGCGCCAAGAACGACGTGCTGCTTGATCACCTCCATCTCGTCGCTGGTGAGTGCCCCCGGCTTGCGGAGGACATCGTCGGGGACCGCGATCTTCCCGACGTCGTGCAGCAGGGCAGCCTGGTGCAGGGCGCTCGTCATGGTGTCGTCGAAGTCCAGTTGCCGCGCCAGAAAGAGCGCGTACCGCGCGACATCCTCGGAGTGGTGCCGCGTATATCGATCACGCGCGTCGATGGCATTCACGAGCCCATCAAGAATCGAGAAGCTCGCACGACGCGTCTGGACCAGCTCGGCGTAGGGGAGGCGGCTGATGAGCACCTGATCTCCGCCCCCGCTCTGGGCCTCGCCGAGGGACATGGCCGCCGACGACAGGAGCTCGGTGGCGGTGCGGCCGTGCAGCGGGGCAACCGCGATGCCCGCGCTCACGGTCAGGGGCAGCTCTTCGCCCGAGGCGGTGTCGACGCCATCGCTCGCGAGTCGGCGCCGAGCCTCCTCCAACCAGGTCGCCAGCGACTGTGCGTCGGTGCCGGCACAGGTGACGAGGAACTCGTCAGGCCCGCTCCGACCGATCGCGGCGCTCCCCGGGCGGTCGGCATCGAGAATGGATGCAACCCTGCGGATCACCGAATCACCCAGATCGTGACCGTGCGTGTCGTTGAGCTGACGAAAATTGTCGACGTCCAGCAGCGCCACCGACACGGGCTGGGCGCCCGCATCGAGCGAGGCGGTGAGTTCCGCCACGACGGCACCGTGGGTCAGGTGGCCGGTCAGAGGATCGCGCCTGGTCGATTCGAGCAGCTGGGCCGTCTGCCGATCGAGGCGACGCTCGGCGCCACGGAAGATGACGAACAGGACGATGATGAGCACGGTAGAGCCCCCCGCGGCGGCGAGCGCAATGTCGCGCTGCGCCGCGGCCGCCGTCGCCACGGCGCCCGTCCCATCGCGCACGACCTGGAGGACGGCCACCGTGCGCCCGTCGAGGCTGACCGGAAACCATTCGTACAGCCGCGTGGCGTCCTCGCCGGTGATGAGCTTGGCCGCGGGTTGGCCGGCGCCCACGTCGGGAGGCAGCGAGACCCGACCATCGATGGCACCGGCGCTCGCACGCAACCGTCCATCGGGGGCCACCACGGCGAGTCCGAGCAGGCCGACATCGTCCACCGCCCGCTCGAGCACACCGCGCATACGGTCGCGCTCGGCTCGATCGGGCGTCGCTTCCACGGCCAGCGGCCCGAGCTCGGCGAGCAGGCCCTCACCGAGCGCACGATCGGCCGCAGCACTCGCGCCCAGCGCCGCACTGGAGACATGGGCCGATGCCAGGATCGCCAGTCCACCGCCGAGGATGAGCAGGACGGCGAGGCTGATCAGATAGACGACCGCCAGCAGGCGCGAGCGCGGCGCGGAGGGCCGTCGGGGCATACTCGAAGTGGCCGCCACAGGACAGGCGCCAGTGCCGGCTGACGCGCGTCGTATTGCGTCAATCACCGATAGCCCCCATACCTACATGCCTGCATCCTTGCGCCCGCGCAGACGCATTGCCACGGTACTTTCCGGTAACTGCTCGTGGCACGCGTGGCGGCCGTCCGCCGGTTGACCAGGTTCCATTCGCGACCCTGTACTGGTGGCGCCGCGCATCACAGAGGAACGACAAGACCGACCGGTGGTTGCAAGCACCGCGTCCCGCCTGCGAGCACGGACGACCTCGACGACCGCGGTTTCATTCAGAGTGATTGCCCGCTCAACGAACAACCATCAACGCAAAAGAGGATGGCCGCAGGTGGACTTCGATATCGCAATGCTGGTGCTGCGCGTCGGCATCGGCACGATCTTCGTGGCGCACGGGCTTCAGAAGCTGCTGGGCTGGTGGGGCGGACCGGGCTGGGACGGCTTCAAGGGCTTCATCGGCTCCCTGGGCCTGAAGCCGCCGCTGTTCTGGGCGTCGATCTCGCTGGTGGCCGAACAGGCGCTGCGGAAGAGCAATTCGGTGGCAGCGTCGCTGACTGGTGTACCGGACACTAGAGTCCGCTGGGGGCGTGGACGGCGTTCCGCCTGCGGTGACGTCCCACCGGCGGAGTTCGAGGCCGACCTACCAGTCCCCGCCCACGCGCGACCAGCGAGGCCGCCTGAAACCCAACCAGCCGGGTCTCCACGCAACCCGGGCGGTGCCGAAGGGATCGGCCGGCCGAAGCGGATGTCCCCCGGCGGTCCCCGGTCAGATCAGCCGGTCGGTTGTCTGATCGGGCGGC
>DATKBU010000180.1:0-12174 GCA_035513815.1 Egibacteraceae bacterium | reverse complement strand
CCCCGGGCGGGTAGGGAAGCACTCGACGCTCCGGCTACGCTTTCGTCGCCGTTCGCCCCGAGGAGGCACCATGGCCGCGCAGCCCTCGACGCCGTCCCGTGAGGCGCGGGCTCGCGCCCAGCAGGCGCTGGGCGAGACGGGGATCGATGCGCTGCTCGTCGGGCCGGGCGCAGACCTGCGCTACCTGACTGGCTACCACGCCCTGCCGCTGGAGCGGATCACCCTGCTGGTCGCGCGGGCGGATGGACGGCACACGCTCCTGGTACCCAAGCTCGAACGGCCGCGGGCCGAGGCGGCGGGGGTGCCCGAATCGGTCGAGATCATCGACTACTCCGAGACCGATGATCAGGCGTCGCTTGCCGTGGCGCAGCTTGCCGATCTCGGCTCCGCGCCTTGCCTCGCCGTGGGCGACCAGCTCTGGGCGATGTTCCTGCTGCCATTGCGCGAGCGGCTACCGGATGCCCGGTGGGGCCTGGCCTCGGCGGTGGTGCGCGAGCTGCGGATGCGCAAGTCGCCGGATGAGATCGACGCGCTTCGCAGGGCCGCGCAGGCAATCGATCGGGTCCACGCACAGGTTCCGGGGCTGCTGCGGCCAGGCCGTTCCGAGGCCGAGGTCGGCCGCGACATCGCCGACCTGATCGTCTCGGAGGGACACCAGCAGGTCAACTTCGTGATCGTCGCGTCGGGGCCGAACGGCGCCTCGCCGCATCACGAGCCGGGCGAGCGGCGGCTCACCCGCGGCGACGGCATCGTGGTCGACATCGGCGGGTCGCTGGACGGCTACTGCTCGGACTGCACGCGCGACTACGTGCTCGGCGCCGCGCCGAGCGGCTACGAGGAGGCCCACGCTGCGCTGGAGGCGGCGCAGGCGACAGCTTGCTCCGCGGCCCGGCCTGGCGTGACTGCAGGGGCCGTGGACGCCGCCGCCCGCGAGGCGCTGACCGAGGCGGGGTACGGAGAGTTCTTCGTGCACCGCACGGGTCATGGCATCGGAATGGATGGCCACGAGGAGCCGTACATCGTCGCCGGCAACGATCTGATCCTCGAGTCGGGCATGGCGTTCTCGATCGAGCCGGGGATCTACATCCCGGGCCGCTTCGGGCAGCGGATCGAGGACATCGTCGTACTGCACCAGGACGGCGCAGAACGCCTCAACACCCGCGACCGCGCCGCGGTCATCGTCTAGCGCCGCCGGCCCGCTCAGCTTCCCCCGGTGTGCGCTGGCGTGCGCAGGGCTTTCAATGCCCGTTGCGTCGGTTGCGGTGATCCGGCGGCGGGTAGGCAGCGTCAGCCGTCCGCTCGGCGGCGCCCGCTCGCACGAGGAGTCAATGATGCTGGCCGCTATGGGTCCGATGATAGCTCAGGTCGAGATCACCCAGACCAACCTGCTGCTCGCCGGGATCCTCGCCCTGGCCGCGGGGATCCTCATTCTGGCTGTGCCGCGCACGCTGAACTACATCGTGGCGGCCTACCTGATCATCATCGGGATTCTCAACATCGTCGCGGCGCTGTGACGCGACGCCGGCTGCGGAGAGGTGGTCAGGGGCGGGGTCGAACCGCCGACCTTCCGGTTTTCAGCCGGACGCTCTACCAACTGAGCTACCTGACCGCGAGGCCCGCGCGGCGGCGGGATCGAAAGCGGAGCTGACGGGATTTGAACCCGCGACCTTCACCTTGACAGGGTGACGAGCACTCCTAACTGCTCCACAGCTCCCTTTGCGACGCGCCCGGCCGCACGGCACCAAGCGGCGCTCGGCGAGTGTAGCGGCCTGCCGCGGGCTGCGTCGATTCCGCAGTGTCGGACAAGCAAGCTCGGCGAGGCGGTGGGCAGCCGCGCCGGTCCGGGGATGCCCGAGGTCTTCGATCGCGGTTCTGCTCGCGTCCGAGGCGGGGCGTGCGGACCCCCGCACGATCGTGGTGGCCCCACTATCGATCCTGTCCGGATCCCGTGCCATATTCGAGGAGTACGAAGCCGCTCGAGGCAGGGAGGGGATCGCAATGACGTATGACCCGCCGGAAGACATGGACGATCTCGCGGACGTCGATCTGGATGTGGAGCCGGAGGCGGCGGCCGACGTCGTCGGAGGCGCTCGGGATGTGGGGGGGGAACTAGAGGCAGAGGAGGAGGAGGAGATGATGGGGTAACCCGCCAGAGCTCCAGGCCCAAGCCCGCACGGCCCGCAGGAAACTCGATGGGCGCCCACCTCGTCGCCAGATCGTCCGCGTGGGGAGCTAGCGCATGAGCGGTGCGCGGACTTGATCGCACACACGCCGGTGGCGGCGGTGGGCTCGTGGGAGTTCGACCGGGCGGATATCGTCTTGGCCGCCGTCGCGTGGAACGACTGGTCGGGTTTCGAGACTCGGGTGGGTGAAGGACTTGCCTGCGAGTCCGAGGCGCGTCGCCGCGGCGAGTCTCCGTCGCGCGAAGAGCTTGCAGGGGTCGCAGGCAGGTGGCGGCGCGCGCGCTCGCTGGTCGCCGCGGAGGACCTCAGGGCCTGGTTGTCCGACCGTCGCCTGTCCAGCGGCGAATGGACCGGGCATCTGCGCCGAGAGGTGCTCCGCGCCCGCTACGCCCAGGACATCGAGTCGATCCGAGCCCGCGCTTGGCCGCCGATCCCCGATGTCGCCGCGGTGCTGGGCTGCGAAGGTCTGTGCAGCGGGTATCTGCGAGCGTCTGCCGAGAAGCTGGTGAGCCGGGCGTCCGTCACAGACCAGTCGCAGGCTGCGTCACCCGACTGGAGCTCGCTCAATCTTGACGATCTGGGGGCGGGCGCAGTGTGGCTGGCGGAGCCAGTGCAGGAGGCGCTCGAACGCCGCTGGTCGGCGCTGGCCCGGCTCGACGCGGGTTATGGCAGGTTCTGCGACGACAGCGCCGCGGAGCAGGACGTGGCCGCGATGCTCCGCGACCGCGCCCTGGACTGGACGCGCTTGCGCTTCACTGCGGTGTGGTTCCCGCACGCCGACGCCGCCGCTGAGGCCGCGCTGATGGTCGCCGAGGATGATGTCGCCATGCCCGAGATCGCCGCGGCGGCGGGCCTCGAAGCCGCAGTGCGCGAGGACTACGCCGACAAGCTCGCGCCTGCTCTGGCGGCCGCGCTGACCGGCGCGGTTCCTGGCGAGACTGTCGGGCCCCTCGCGCTGCCTGACGGTCACTGCGTCGCAGTGCTCGTCAGCAAGCGCGCGCCGTCGGTTGACGACCGCGCCACGGTCACCAGAGCCCGCGAGGAACTCATCACAGCTGCGCTGGCCCGTGCGACCGCAGGTCGGATCCGGTGGCATGAGCATCTCTGAGCCGACCGAGGCTCGTGCGGCCGCTGATGTCCCCGCGGCGCTGAGCGAACTGCCGGTCCTGCAGCTGCTGCCCGACGAGGTGCGCCGTCTCGTGGTGGATCTGTTCGTTCCGCAGGCGTTCGCGTTCGGCGACCCGATTGTGCGGGAAGGGGAGGAGGCCGACGGGTTCTGGGTCGTCGGCGAAGGCCTCGCTCGCGTCCTCATCTCAGGGCCCGATGGCCGGGAGCTCAGCCTGGGAGTGCTGCGCCCCGGCGATGCCTTCGGGGAGCGGGCTCTGTTCGAAGACAGCAGGCGCACCGCCACCGTGCGCGCCTCTGGCCCGGTCCTCGCCTACCGGTTGGACCGAGAGGTCTTCCTTGCGCTCAGCCGCGCGCATGCCGGGGTGCGCGAGGCGCTGGCGCTGCAGACCCGTGCGCAGGAGCTTGCCGACTTCCTCCGCGTCCACTCCAGCTTCTCACGCCTCCCGCGCGCGGCAATCGCCACGCTGCTCGCCAAGCTGCGGCCCATCATGCTGCAGCCGGGCGAGGCGGCCGTTCGTCAGGGCGATGCCGCAGAGGCGATGTTCATCATCGAGGCCGGTCGCCTTCGCGCGTTCGAGCAGGGCGATCACGACCGGCGCGATCTTGCGTTCCTGCGCACCGGCGACATCTTCGGCGAGTTGGCTGTTCTTCAGGGCAAGCGACGCACTGCCACCGTTGAGGCCGTGACGCCGGCCACGCTGCTGCGGCTCGAAGCAGCGGATTTCCATGACCTGATGGCGGCTCATCCCCGGTTTGCCGACGCCATCGCAGACACGGTCGCGTCCTACGAGCATCGGCGCGCCGCGCGCGCGCGAATCCCGCTCGACTTCGCTGAAGAGCTCCTGCCTGCGGAAGTCCGGATGGCAGCCGCGCAAGAGGCCGATTCGCCAGGCCCCTCGCTCGGCGGCATGACGACCGACGAGGTGATTGAGCCCGCCGCCCAGCCAGACTCTTCCGCTGCCACCCGGGGCGCCCGCGCGTTCCCGTACATCCCGCAGCTCGACGCGATGGACTGCGGGGCTGCGTGCCTTGCGATGGTCAGCCGGCATTTCGGGCGCGCCGTCTCCTTGCCGTTCATTCGCCAGGCAGCGGGAACCAGCATCGACGGCACGAGTCTGCGCGGCATCCAGCGCGGCGGCGAGCGGATCGGGCTCGAGATCCGCGCTGTCAAGGCCTCCAAGGCCGCGCTGGGAAGCATCGACTTGCCCGCCATCCTGCATTGGGGCGGCAACCACTGGGTGGTGCTGCACCAGGTGGGCCCGCATCATGCGCGCGTCGCCGACCCGGCACGCGGGCTGCGACGCGTCGGCCTTGACGAGGTGCGCCAAGAATGGAGCGGCTACGCGGCGCTGCCCCGGCCGACTCCGGCACTGTTTGAGGCGCCCGTCAGCGACACGAGCTTGAGATGGCTCCTGCCGTTCCTCAAGCCGTACCGCCTGGCCATCGCCCTCGGGTTCGCACTGGCGATCGTCGCGGCCGGACTGCAGATGATCGTGCCGGTGCTCACCGCCACGATCATCGACGACGTGCTTCCGTCTGGCCGCGTCGACCGGCTCAACCTGCTGGTCGCAGGGATGATCCTGGTGCTCTCCCTGGCGGTCGTCGCCTCGATGGCCCAGCGCCGGATCCTCGCCCGGACCGCCCTCGGGGTGGACGGCTCCACGATGGATTTCTTGACCGGCAAGCTGCTGCGGCTTCCACTCAGCTACTTCGAAGCGCGCCGCGCCAGCGACATCGAGCGCCGGCTCGCTGGCATGCGGCAGCTACGGCGCCTCCTCGTGCAGGAAGGGGTGCGCGGCCTGACCGCGCTGACTCAGCTCGGCGTCGCGATCGCGCTGATGGTGTCGTTCTCGTGGCGGCTCACCCTGGTGTTCCTGCTCTCGGCGCCGGTGTACGCGTGGCTGATGCGCTACTCGATCAAGCGGCTCAAGCCGACCTACGACGCGCTCGAGGAGGCGACCAGCCGATACCACGCGCGGCAGATCGACGCGCTCAAGGGCATCGACACGGTCAAGTCGATGGGCGCGGAGCCAGGTTTGGCGCGCGTCTTGCTGCGCGAGTTCGCCGCAATGCGCGACCGCGCCTTCCGCTCCGACTTCACCGTCATGGCCTACGACGGCGCAGTCACGTTCGCAGGGATGCTCACCTTGGCGCTCTTCCTGTACTTCGGCGCGCTCCAGGTCCTCGCCGGCACGCTGACCATCGGCGAGCTGGTCGCCTTCAACTCGCTGGTGCTGTTCGCCAACGCCCCGATCATCGTGCTGCTTGACCTGTGGGAGCAGGCACAGGTGGCCTCGGTGGTGCTGGGACGGCTGCAGGACGTGTTCGACCATGAGCCCGAGCAGGGCGAGGATCACTCGTCGCTGCTGGCGGTTCCCACCCTGGCCGGCCGTGTGACGCTCAGGCAGGTGGAGTTCCGCTACGACAGCGCAGCTGACGTGCCGATTCTCGCCGGCATCTCCCTTGATGTGCCCGCGGGCACGACCGTCGCGCTGGTGGGCCGCTCCGGATCAGGCAAGACGACGCTGGTCAAGCTTCTCGCAGGGCTGCTGGCGCCGACCGGCGGGTCCATCGAGTTTGACGGTGTCGACATGGCCGCGCTGCGGCTGGGCGACCTGCGGCGCAGCATCGGGACGGTGCTGCAGCAGCCGTATCTCTTCGACGACACGATCGCCGCCAACATCGCCTTTGGTGAGGACGTTCCTGACCTGAACGCCGTCCAGCGAGCCGCCGAGATCGCTGACGCTCATGAGTTCATCAGCCGACTGCCGCTAGGATACGACACTCGGGTGGGAGAAAGCGGGCTGCGGTTGTCCGGGGGCCAGGCGCAGCGGATCGCGATCGCCCGGGCGCTCTACCGAGAACCGCCGGTCTTGCTGTTCGACGAAGCGACCAGCGCCCTGGACACCGAGTCGGAGCGAACGGTGAAGCAGAACATGGACACCGTGTTTGAGGGCCGGACTGCGTTCGTCATCGCTCACCGCCTCAGCACCGTGCGCGACGCGGACCTCATCTGCGTTCTGGAACAGGGCCGGCTTGTGGAGCACGGCACCCACGAGGAGCTGATGGCGCGCGAAGGGCTGTACTTCCATCTGCACGCTCAACAGCTGCCTTGACACCCGCAACGGCCTGGGGGTGTCGCAACCGAGAGAGCGGGCGACCGTAACCGCGCCGGCAAAAGCTTGTGGGCCGTGCAGGACTCGAACCCGCTCCGCCGGATTAAAAGTCCGGAGCTCTACCCGTTGAGCTAACGGCCCGTGGCCGCCACAGCCTACCCGCCGTCTGGCCGGCGACGCAGCCTAGGCCTGCGCGGTCACTTGCGCGTCGCGGCAGTTCTCGCACAGGCCGTGAACGACCAGATCGACGTCCTCGACAGCGAATCCGTGACCGCCCGAGAGGTGCTCGCGCACCTGCTCGACCAGCGTGCCGGTGTGATGGGTGACCGTCCGGCATGATCGGCAGACCAGGTGGAACTCGTCATCGGGATGCGCCAGCTCCCAATGTCCCCGCCCGTCCCCGAGGTGGACCTCCTTGGCGAGCTCGAGCTCCGCGAGAAGGGTCAGGGTCCGGTAGACGCTGGCCACGCTGAAGTCGGGCACCGATTTCGAGACCTGCTCATGGATCTCCTCGGCGGTCAGATGGCCGGTCGCGGCGCGCAGCGCCTCCCACACCAGCTGCCGCTGCGGGGTCAGCCGATAGCCCTCGTCGCGGAGACGCGATCGCACATCCATGCCCCCATGATGCCCGACCGCCGCAGGTAGGCTCGCGCAGTGGTCAGCGTCCAGATCATCGCGCGCCCCGACCCCGACGTGGTCAGCCAGATCCAGCGGCTCGTCGACGATGTCGCCGCGCTGGAGGGGCACTCGCCGCTGGGCGAGTCCAAAGAGGCCGACCTCGCGGAGGACGGCGCGGGCTGGTCAGGCGCGCTCGCCTATGACGGGGGTCGGCTGGTCGGGTACGCGCACATCCGCTGGAAGCCCTCCGGCGAGGCGCCGCGAGCCGTAGTCGAGATTGTCGTCCATCCACGCTGGGACGGGCCGACGGGCGAGCTGCTGCTCGCCGAGGCGCAGGTGGCGGTGGCCGAAGCCGGGGGCGGCCTGCTGCACCTGTGGGCGCACGGCGTGGCCGACATCCGCGACACGCTAGCCGCCCGCGCCGGCTTCAACGTCCAGCGCGAGCTCGCCCTCATGGAGCGCGATCTCGGCGCCCCCCCGCACCAGCCTTCGCTGCCCCCGGGCGTCGCGCTGCGCCCCTTCCGACCGGGACGTGACGAGGAGGCGTTCCTGGAAGTCAACAACGCTGCGTTCGAGGGCCACCCCGAGAACGGCGGCTGGGACCTCGCCGAGCTGCGGCGCCGCCAGGCGTGGGACTGGTTCGACCCTGAGGGCGTGATCATGGGCTGGCGCGGAGACGAGCCGCTGGGGTTCCACTGGACCAAGCGCCACCCCATCGCCGCCGGGGCCGCCGGCGATCAGGGGCCTGTCGGCGAGGTCTATGTCCTCGCCGTGCATCCGCGGGCTCCCCGCACAGGGCTGGGACGCGCGCTGCTGCTCGCCGGGCTGGCATACCTGCATCGTCAGGGCTGCCGGCTGGCGATCCTGTACGTCGATCGCGCGAGCCCTCCAGCGGTGCAGCTCTACGAGTCCTCCGGATTCGCCGTCGCGTCGACCGACGTGTGCTTCGAGCGCTGGGTCGCGGGGTCGGCGAGCCCGCTCAAGCGCGGGTGATCTGGCCGCCTCCTCCGTGCGGATCAAGCTTGTAGCCCACGCCTCGGACCGTCCCGATGAGGTGCTCGTGCTCCGCGCCGAGCTTCGCCCGCAGCCGCCGGATGTGCACGTCGACTGTTCGGGTGCCGCCGTAGTAGTCATAGCCCCACACTTCCTGAAGCAGCTGACTGCGTGTGTAGACCCGCCCGGGGTTGTTCGCCAGGTGCTTGAGGAGCTCGAACTCTCGATAGGTCAGATCGAGCGGCTGGCCGCCGAGGCGCACGACGTAGGTGTCCTCGTCGATGCTGAGCTCGCCGATGCTCGCCGCCCGGGCCCTGCGGTGATGCCGTGAGCGGTCGAGCAGCAGCCGCAGGCGCGTCTCGAGCTCCGCCGGCTGGGCGCGGGGCGACACCCAGTCATCGAAGCCCCAGGTGGTCTTCAGCGCAGCAAGGCCTCCATCGTCGACCACGACGAGCACCGGCCGTGCGGCGTCGTCGACGGCCGCGCTCCGGCAGGCATGCGAGGCGGCTGCGAGGTCCGTCGTCGCGTCGACGATGACCAGCTCCCCGTCGGCGGTCGCCAGCGAGTCAGGCGACAGCGGGGCCATCGCGATGGTGTGATCGAGGAACTCAAGCGCCGGAAGGAGGCTCTTCGCTCCTCCGGAGGCGCCGGTCAGGACCAGCAGGTGCATGCCGCGCCTCCTTTCCCGCCGGCAGCGGAGCTGGCAAAACCCCAGTAAACCATGACCTGCGGGCGCCCTGCTGGTCTCCGCCGGGTGGGCTTAGCGCAAGTCAGGGCCGGCGCGCTCGAGCTCAGCCAGCATCTCGTCGAACGCCGCCGGATCGATCTCACGCGGGATGTCCAGCGCATCCTGGCAGAACGCCCACGCGTCGCGCTGGATGTGCCAGCGCTCGTCCTCGGTGAGACCGATCGCGCTCGATAGCCGCTCGGTCAGCAGCTGGACCGCGATGATCCGGACGGCTCGCAGCAGCTCGGCGGCCTCGTCGGGGGTGACCTCGCCGCGGCCGACGATGTCGCGGCGGACCCGCTCCCATCTGCGGTCGTCGAGATCCCCCTGCTCGAAGGCGATGACCAGACCCTCGAGGACCGCTCGGGACGCGGCCCGAGCGTGCGCGGCGCGATCCGGCCTCCAGTCCCGCGAGCCGGGGATCAGCTCGGACAGCCCGTCGATGACGGCCTGATGAACGTCCGGGAGCACCGCTCCGGAAGCTGCGGCGATCTGCGCGCGGCGTTCGGCGTCCATCGCCGTAGCCTATGGCCAGACCCGGCCGGGCGCCGACAGGAGGATGGTCATGGCGGTGCAGGTGCGCATGTTCGCCGCGCTCCGCGAGGCCGCGGGCTGCGGTCAGACGCACGTCGCGCCTGGAGCGCTCGACGCCATCCTCGCCGCGCTGCGCGATCGCTATGGCGAGGAGTTCAGCCGTCGGCTTCCTGCCGCCACGGTGCTCGTGGATGGGCGCGTCATCGGCGCCGAGGAGCGGCCGCAGCTGGTCGTGCGCGACGGGGCTGAGGTTGCGCTTCTGCCTCCCGTCAGCGGCGGAGCGCCGCGCAGCCGAGCGCCCGGCGGTGGGCGCCCTTGGCCTGGCCCGCGCTTCTAGACTGCCGGCATGGGGAAGATCGCTGCACGGCTGGCTGTTTCGGTCCCCCCGCTGGCGATCCTGTTCGTCGCCCCGCGCCATTTCGGGACTGTCGTGGCAGTGCTGGCGGCTGTGATCGTCATCGACATCTCCGGCGTGCTCGCGCGCGCCGGAGCGCGCCCCGTCCTGTTGGCTGCGGCACTCCCGGCTGTCGGACTGCCGGTCGCGGTGACGCTGAACGGCGGCACCGGCTGGCAGATGCTGCCGGGGTGGTTCGCCGCCGGGCTCCTCAGCATGTTCGCGCTCGTGGTGGTCTTCGGGCGGCGCAGCGGCGTCAGCGAGGCGCTAGGAGCGACGAGCCTGGCGGGCCTTGTGGTGGGACTCGGCGCGAGCGGGGCGATCCTGCTTTCCACGCTGCCAGAGGGCAGAACGTGGGTGCTGGGATTCGCCGCCTTGCTGCTCGCCGCTGAAGGCGGGGCGGCGCTGCTGGGCCGGCGGCGGACCCTGCCGCGGTGGGCGTTCGATACCGAAGCAGCGGTTGCTGCCCGGCCGCTGCCGCCTGCGGCGGCTCAGGCGTTCTGGGCCTCGCTGCTGTCCACCGTGCTGGTCGGCGGTGCGCTTGCGGTGATCGTCGGCGACCCGTTCACGCCGATGATCGTGGTCGGCGTCGGCCTGATCGCGGTGCTGGCCGCGTTCGCAGGAGGCTTCTTGCAGAGGGTGGCCGCAGTGGAGACAGGCGTCGCCGACAGGCCGCTGAGCGGGGGCGTCGGCGCATTGACGTCCGCCGCGGACGCGATCCTGATCGCGGCCCCGCTGGCGTACGCGCTGGCCCGCTCGCTCGCCACGTAGCAGGCGTCCGCCCGAGCCTTGATCGGCGCTGCGCGCCGAGCGAGCCGCCGCCGGGCCTGGTTTACACTGTTGTCACTATCCGGATTCCGCACAACAACGCCATTCTTGGATGGCGCGAGTTGTGACGGCCCCCTGCTGGTCGATAAAACCTACATCTGCAGTGGAAACTGGAGACCCGCATGGCAAGCCCACCCGCGATGCTTCCCGATCGCCGCCGTGCCCGACGTCCGGGCATGACGGTGGCGCGAGCGCTGGGCTCCTCTACCAGGGCGGAGATCTTCGACCGGCTGCGGGAGGCAGGCGCCGCGTTGACCGTGCGGGACATCGCGGGCGACTTCGAGCTGCATCCGAATGTGGCCCGCACCCATCTCGAGACCCTTGCCGACGCCGGCCTGGTCGTGGTTGGTCGCCGAAAGCACCCTGGCGGTGGCAGGCCGGCGAAGGTCTACCTCGCGCGGGAAGAGGCGATCGAGCAGATCGAGGAGGACGCCACGCCCCACTCGGGGCGCGGATCGTCTGCGCTGCTGGTCCGGCTGCTGCTGACGCTCGTCGACGGCGCCGCCGGATCCCCCGCGTCGTCCGCGGCTCGTGTCCATGACCTTGCGGCCGCTGAGGCGCGCCGCCTCGTCGCCGCGCTCCCTGGCCGCGCCGACGGGGATGGGCTGGAAGCCGCGGCGCAGACGGCGCTGCGCGCGCTGCGGCCGTTCGCGCCCGAGGCCCGCATCACGAAGTCCGGTCAGGATTGGGTCGACATCGCCGGGATCGACCGTGCGCTGCGCCCGCTGCACGAGGCCCGAGGGGATCTGGCTGTCGCGCTCGAGCGCGGGCTGCTGGCTGGCGCGCTGGCAGCCGCAGGCAGTCCTGCGGCGCTGACCGAGGCCGGCGAAGCGCCCGGCGGCGGGCTTGTCTGGAGAGCGCGCGCCGTCGCGGCGCCGTCTGTTCGCGCGGCGCTGTCGCCGACGGCGACCATCGACGCTCGGGGCGAGCAGCGAGAGACGGGGGTCGTGCACGCCATGCGCGCGGTGACCCGCCTGCGCTCCGGTGAGGTGCTCGAGGTGCTGGCTGAGGGGCCGGGATCCCCGGCGGCGTTCGCGCGCTGGGCGGACCGGGCCGGCCATGAGCTCCTCGGAGTCGAGCGCGCGACGGACGGCGCCGGGCGGCCCGCGATCCGCTTGCTGATCAGGAAGGGCGCGTAGAGATGCGCCTCACTGTGCTCACCTCCCACCCCGCGACCTCGACGGTGGCGCTGGCCGCTTCCTGGGCGAGCGCTGGGGACTCGGTGACCTTGGTGCTTCTGGACGCGGCGGCGGCACTGGCCCGGACCGGCCATCCGGCCGCGCGCGCCCTCGCCGAAGCCGAGAGGGTTGGTGTGGTCGTCGTCGCCCACGACGACGCGCTTCGGCGGCGAGGGCTGATCGGCAGATCTGTATCCGATGGGGTCAAGGCCATCGACCTCGATGAGGTCGCTGACCTCGTCGTCGACGGGGCCGACAAGGCGGTGTGGCTGTAATGGCGGGGCCCGTCACGTTCGTGCTGAACAGCGGCCCTGCCGCCGAGTCGACCGCGACCGCGATTAAGCTCGCCGAGCGGATTCTGGCGCGCGGCCATCGCGTCGCCGTGTTTGCCCATGACGAGGCGGCGACCCTGACCGCGGGCAAGGGCG
This sequence comes from Egibacteraceae bacterium, assembly GCA_035513815.1. Classification (GTDB taxonomy): domain Bacteria; phylum Actinomycetota; class Nitriliruptoria; order Euzebyales; family Egibacteraceae; genus DATKBU01. The sequence goes on along the minus strand of DATKBU010000180.1, from coordinate 47 downwards.
AGACGGCCCAGGCCATCGCCGCGCTGATCCGACGGGGAGTGCACGGC